>JBCDEN010000388.1:0-4708 GCA_039179715.1 Pseudomonadota bacterium | reverse complement strand
GCCGGACGGATCCGGGCGGTCCGAGGTGCTCCAACTGGCGGCCGGCCTTGTTTCCGCAGCTTCGGGCAAGGTTCTGATCGGCGATCACGATCTGGACAAGTTGAACGACAGCACTCTCGGCCGGGAAATCGCCTATGTCGGCGGTGCCGTACATGTGTGGACCGGAACGATCAGGGACAATCTCTATTACGGTCTGCGCCACCGGCCGCTGATCCCGCCGGAGCGGGACGGCGAGGAGCAGAAGAAGTACAAGCGCCGCGTAAACGAGGCCAACCAGACCAGAAACCCGGTCTACGACCTGGCGGCGGAGTGGAACGATTTCGATGCTGCCGGCGTCAGCAACGACGGAGAACTTGACGAAAAGGCACTTGCGCTGCTTGAGACGGTCAGGCTCGACAACGACATTTACCGCCTCGGGCTTCAGTCACGGCTGGACCCGTCCATGAATGACGCGTTAGCCGAAAAAATTCTGAATGTGCGAAAGAGCCTCGCCGGCAGGATCGCCAACGAACCGAAACTGGCCGGACTGGTCGAACTGTGGAATGCGGACAGTTTCAATGCGAGCGCAAGCCTGGCCGAGAACCTCTTCTTCGCGGTGCCGTCAGATCCCGAGATAACGATGGATCAGGTGCCGGAGCTGTCGGAAGTCAAGAACTTCCTGTCGGAAACGGGCTTCGACAAGAAGCTTCAGGATATCGGCCTCAAGATCGCCGAGACAATGCTCGAACTGTTTGCGAACGTTTCGGGCGACAGCGGCTTGCTTGGCTCCTATTCCTTTATCAATCAGGACGACCTGCCTGAATTCGAGAGAATTGTCCGCATCGCGAAGTCGGGGCAGCAGCGGCCGGGCTTGACCGATGCCGACCGGATGAAGCTGATGGGGCTTGCGTTCAAGCTGGTTCCGGCCAGGCACCGCCTCGGTGTCATGACCGATGCGCTTCGGGACGAAATCATCGCGGCGCGCAAACAATTTCTGGATGGCGTCGTCAAGGACAGTGACAGCTTTGTCGCCTTCGATCCGGATGTCTATCTGCCGCCTCTGACCATCGAGGACAATCTTCTGTTCGGCCGGGCGCGTGTCGACCGCCGGGATGCCCGGCGCCGGATCGACGAGGTCATCCGGACCATCGTCGAGGAGACGGGATTGCGGTACCCGATCATCTATGCAGGTTTCGGGTACCATGTCGGCGTTTCAGGCTCGCGCCTTTCCGCAAATCAGCGCCGCCGGATTGCGTTGGTGCGCGGTCTGTTGAAGAACGCAAAGATTACAATCTTGGATGATATTGCAACGGGACTGACCGAGGAAGACAAGACCTTGCGCGACGCTCTGCGTGATTTCCTGTCCGGGAAAACGTTCCTGTACGGGACATCAAACGCGGAAATTGCGGCTGAATTCGACCATCGCTTCGTTTTGGACCAGGGGCGGATTTCGGATAAAGGGTAGAAAAATGCCATTTTATATGGGAAGGCATGGAACCTACAGCATCCAATTGCATGCCAAGAAAAAATACGCGGGAACAACAATGAAGGCGGGAGCAAGCGATGACGCTAGAAACAGAAGTTGAAGCCCTTCGAAAGGTACCCTTGTTTCATGGCATTGATGAAACCAAGTTGCGTCTCCTGGCCTTCATAAGCGAACGTACGGAATACACATCGGGAGAACGGCTCTGTTCCCAGGGAGAGGAGGGAGACAGCGCCTTCATCATTCTTACCGGAGCCGCCGACGTTCTGGTCGACACGCCGGAAGGCGAAAAGAAAGTTGCTCAGGTTGCAGAGAATTCAATTGTCGGGGAAATTGCAATCTTGTGTGATGTTCCGCGAACAGCGACGCTGGTTGCCGCCGCCAATATGGATGTATTGACTGTATCCAAGGATGATTTCTTGAAACTATTGAAAGAATTTCCGGATATTTCACTGGAAGTCATGCGAACGTTGGCACTGCGCCTTGAGCGGACGACCCGCGATCTTGCAGATGCCCGCCGGGGGGCTTCCGGTGGTTAGGGAGTGAAACGTGGCAGATGATTTTTTTCTCCGCTGCTGGGGCGTTAGGGGGTCAACGCCGACACCGGGGTCAAGCACGCTGCGATATGGGGGAGAAACCTCCTGTTTTGAAATCCGCGCGGGCGACGCGCTGATCCTTGTCGATTGCGGTTCCGGCGCCCGCAATTTCGGAATGGAATTGTGCAAGGCGCAAGCACGCAAGTTCGACCTCCTGTTCACGCATACGCACCTTGACCACATCTGCGGATTGCCGTTCTTCAAACCGGCTTACGACCCGAATTTCGAAGTCACTGCCTGGGCCGGTCATTTTCAGGACGGCACACAACTTGTCGACATTGTCAGCCGCATCATGTCTCCGCCGATTTTCCCGGTGGCTGCCAAGACGCTGAAGGCGGTCGAGTTCAAGTCGTTTGCCGCGGGCCAGGATATCCCCCGGGACGACGACCTCGTTATCCGCACGACGCGGCTGAACCATCCGGGCGGAGCCTGCGGATACAGGTTCGACTATCACGGAAAATCCATCTGCATCATTACCGACCATGAGCACGGTGATCCGGCGGTGGATGACGTCTTGCCCGGGTTCGTCCGTGGCGCGGACATCATGATCTACGACGCCATGTTCACCGACGACGAGTACGACAGTTTTCAGGGCTTGGGACATTCCACCTGGCAAAAGGCGGTCGAGCTTGCGCGCGTCGGCGACGTCAAGACACCGGTGCTGTTCCACCACGACCCGCGCCGTTCGGATGACGAACTTGATGAAATCGGACTTGCTGCTCAAGCTGCCTATCCCGGCACGCTCGTTGCCAGCGAGGGGATGGTTCTGAAACCGTAGGCACGAGGGCCGGTCTTTTTGCTGCGCCGATTACGCGCCGTTCCGGGTGCTGACGCGAACATGTCAAACCGGTTTCCAAGACTTCGGCGGATAAAAAAAACGGCGGCCCAAAACGGCCGCCCAAAAAAACAACACAGCTTTAAAAATTGATCGCTCGCCGATTGCGGGAATGCGGGAATTCCCATGCTGCAAACGAATTACGGTCACGACAACAAAATTAACGCTGACTGAGACCGAACAACGCGATCAACATCTGTTTACTAGACGTATGCACTAATCGCATGGTCCATATGGACTATATCAGTCTATATATTTTTAGTTGCGTCAAGGTTGTAGAGGCGTCGTAAGACCAAGCGTTATCGGTACCACACTGGGGGACACGTGGTCGTAACTTCAGAAAAACTCATTGAATTGTCCAATTTGGCCATGGCGGCCGCCATGGATCCGAGCCGGTGGCAGATCTTTCTCGATGCGATGTCCGGCAGCTTGCGAACCCGCGTATGTACCCAGCTGATCGGATACGACCAGGCAACCAATGCAGCACCACTGGCCTATGCGTCCGGATATGATCCTTCGATACTACAGCTTTACGAGGAACATTTCGCCGACAAGAACCCGTTCGCGGCAAATTTCCCGAACTGCGGCGTCGGCGATGCAATTTCCGCGCACGAGCTGTGCGCCCCCGAGCAGCTCAAGCAAACGCAATTCTACGCGGACATTCTCCATCCTCTTGAGGACCTCTATGCCGGCGGGGGTTCCATGCTTGCCTTTGATGCAAGCCGGATGTTTCTGATTGGCGGCAACATGCGGGCAAAAGACCAGGAGCGCCACGAAGACGACTGGCTGAAACTGTGCGTCACGCTTGCCCCGGTCATTCGCCAATCGCTGGAAATCAACCGCATGATCAAGGGATTGAGATTTGAGAAGTGGGCAGCCGAACGGCATCTGCTTGGCGCTGGGACCGCGATACTGGTCGTCGATGCCGGCCTGATGCTTCACTATGCCTGTCCGGAAGCGCAGCGTCTGCTTGCGCTTGGCAGTCTGGTTCGCAGCGACATTTTCCAGCGGCTGAGATTTGTATCATGCGACTTTCACGAGAAATTTAAGACAACAGCCAGCAAGCAGGCGGGCGGGAATCCACATATGTTCGCAAACGGCAAACTGGCGGACCTGGCCGGCAACGAGTGGATCTGCCGAACGATCGGAATGAGGCTCGGAGATCTTGATCGATCACCCTTCGGTGCGTTCCTGAAATGCGGCACGGCAGCAACGCTTCTTGCGCTCAAACCCGCCGCGAACCAGGCCTGCGTGCTCGACACTCTGCGCAAATCCCTGTCGCTCAGCCTGGCCGAGGCGCGGTCTGTGCTGATGCTCGCGGACGGCTTCACACCGGCGGAGGTGGCACAAGAGCGCAATGTCAGCATTCACACGGTCAGAAATCAGATCAAGTCGGCCTTGTCGAAATCGGGCTGCCGGCGCCAGAGTGAGCTTGTGCAGAGGGTGGAACAACTCCGCCATTTGTGAGGCTGGCGGGCTGCGGCATCACGGACAGTCACATTCACGCATGGCTTATTGCGAAATTCCTGCTGAAAGTGGACACTCCGGTGTGTTTCTGAAGCTGGATCAACATGAGTTCAATTTCGCAATCGCTTCGATATATCGTTCAGGGTGGACCTCCCGAAACGGGCGTGCCCGAAAGGGTCCGTGCTGAAATCAGGGCGCGGGAAGCCTCGTCCGAGCGTCTCATCTCCTGGGTGCAGCTCGGATTAGTGCTTTTCTTTTCAGTGCTTTATGTGCTCGCGCCTCGGGCGGAGGGAACGGCCGGGTTCAATTTCGTGCCGGTTGCGCTGGGTGCCTATTTCCTGTTTACGG
>JBCDEN010000566.1:0-3310 GCA_039179715.1 Pseudomonadota bacterium | reverse complement strand
TCAGCGGCCTGTCTTTGAAGAACTGACAAGGCGTATTGCCGAGAAATCCGAGAATATTGTCGTCGGTGACCCTTTGGAGGCGACAACGCATGTCGGTCCGCTTTGCACAGATGCACAGGTCGACCGGATCAAGGCGACACTGGACAAGGCGAAGACACAGGGCGCCCGGATCCGTTTCGGTGGCGAGGCTCTCGACCGGCCCGGCAACTACATGGCGCCGACACTTGTGGAATGCGTTTCGCCTGAAACGGCAACGATGCATGTCGAAATGTTCGGTCCGGTCATGTCGCTGCTGCCTTTCGACACGGAAGAAGAGGCGATCGCGCTCGCAAATGACACGCCTTACGGGCTCGGATCAGGCGTCTTCACGCAGAATGTGGCGCGTGCGCATCGCGTGTCTTCAAAGCTGAGGGCCGGGATATGCTGGGTGAACACGTACAGGGCGGTTTCACCGATCGCGCCCTTCGGCGGGTTCAACCAGTCCGGCTATGGCAGGGAGGCGGGGCTCGAAGCGATCCTTGACTACACGCGCACGAAGACGACCTGGATCAACATGTCGGAAGAACCCATGAGCAATCCGTTCGTCATGCGCTGAACCGCGATCCGTTTTGGGTCGATTGGGCAGCGCGATCGAATCCAGCCCGCTGATCGAACGTTTTCATTCCACAGGGCGCGGGGTTTGGATACTGGATCCCGGCTTTCCGCTGCGCTTCAGCCGGGACGACAATTCAATCGAAAGTGGACAGCCTCACATGTCCCATTTCGTGGAGGCTCGGACGGTGCCGCACCGCGAGCGATTCTGTCGAAAGCTTAATTTGCCCTGCCGTTTGTGACGGTGTGAAGTGCTGCGGCACTTGACACTGTTCCGTCGATTATTGAAAAAATATCCAACTTTTTTCATATTAGGGCACAAAATGATTTTTGGTGGACGCAGCAAGGATGACGAGACGGTCGTGGCGATGCTCGCCTCCGCGATCCGCCGCGACATCTCGTTCGGCGTCTTGCCCCCGGACGAAAAGCTCAAGATAGAGGCGTTGCGCCAGGCTTATGGCGGATCCAACCACTCGATGCGCGAGACGTTGCGGATGCTGGCGGCGGAAGGATTGGTCGAAGCGACCAGCCAGCGTGGCTTCCGTGTGATGTCGGCAACACAGGAAGATCTTGAAGACATTCTGCTCATGCGCCTTCAAACCGAGAAACTGGGGCTCAAACGGTCCCTGGAGCGGGGTGACGTGACTTGGGAATCCAGGGTGGTTGCCGTGTTTCACGCGCTGAGCCGGGCAGAGGCGGCTGTTATCTCCCAGCCAGATGACATCACGGCTCTTGAGTGGGACGAGGCCTGCCGTTCCGTTTCAGAGACGCTATTGTCCGCATGTGGGTCACGGCGGCTTATCCAAATGGCCGGAAAATTCTACAATCAGTCGCGGCGGTTCCGCCTCGCGCTCCTGCGCGAAGGCCGGATCGATTTTTCAGCGCGGGCGCAGCGGCTGGACAAGCTTCAAAAGGCAATTCTTGGCCGCGATGAAATCACTGCGCTCTCACTGCTTGAAGACGACATTCGCGCCGATCTCGGTGCGAGACAAAAAACAGTTTGAAGAAATCAGAACGGGAGGACCAGAACATGAAATTCAACAGACGCCAGACCCTTGGCCTGATGGGGGCAGCTGCCGCAACCACGCTGGCAGCCCCTGCCATTGCACAAAACAGGAAGATCGTGGTGGGCGCGCTGCGCTTTACCTCGCATTCCGGAAGCTTTATCGCGCTTGAACGTGGCTATTTCAACGATGCCGGCCTCGATGTGGAACTGAAATTCTTTCAGGCGGCGCAGCCAATGGCCGTGGCGATTGCCTCCGGTGACGTGGACTACGCGGTGACGGCCGTTTCCGGCGGACTGATTTCGCTCGCCGACAAGGGCGCGATCAAGGTGATCGGCGGTGCCCTCAGCGAGGAGAGCGGCATTGACGGGCAGAAGATCCTGGCGTCCGACGCTGCGCACAAGGCCGGTCTGACGTCGCCCGCGCAGCTCGGCGGTAAGACATTCGGCATGTCCACAGCCGGATCGTCCTTCCACTATATGGGCTCCAAGGTTGCCCAGGCCGAGGACGTCGAGATGTCCTTCAAGCCGCTGCAGAAGGTCGGAGCAATCATCGGGGCGCTGAAGTCCGGACAGATCGATGCCTGGTCGATCGTACCGCATATCGCCAAGCCGCTTGCCGGTTCCGGCGCGGTTCACATCATCGGTAACATCTCGGACTATCTGCCGGGCTACCAGGTAACGACCGTCTTCACCTCCACCAAGAATGCGTCCGACGAACGCGGACAGACCGGGGACTTCCTGGCAGGGTTCGGCAAGGGCGTCAGCGACTACAATTCCACGATGATCGACAAGGCTGGCGGCGACGACGGCGTCAACGAGATGGTCGATCTGATCCACAAATACGTCTACACCGACCGCCCGCGCGAAAAGGCGGCACCCTCGATCATCAACGGAACGATGCGGATCAACGAAGGATCACGCCTGAACGTTGCCTCGCTCAAGGATCAGCTCGAGTGGTTCCAGTCCGAAGACCTGGTCGGCAAGGACATCACGCTCGATACGCTTGTCGACGGCAGCTACGTGGAAACCTACGAAGGTTGAATTTCAAGGCCAGCGGCGGTCGCAAGCAGTGGCTGCCGTCCCGTTTCATCCCGATTCCTTCAGGCGGTTCTCATATGGGCATGGACATAAGGCTGGATGGCATTTGCCATTCCTATGGCGAGACAGAAGTGCTGCGCGACATTTCGCTCGAGATCCCGACAGGGCAGATCGTCTGTCTGGTTGGCCCGTCCGGGTGCGGGAAGTCGACGCTTCTGCGGCTGATCGGGGGGTTGGAACGGCCCGGCAGCGGGCGCGTCTTCCAGCTTGGCGCTCCGCCTGCGGACAGTCTCAATCCTCTGACATTCGTTTTTCAGGACTTTGCGCTGCTGCCCTGGCGCTCCGTCAAGGGCAACATATCGCTGGTCCTGGAGGATCATGGCATTCGGGGCAAGCGGTCCAAGGAGATCATCGACGACGTCCTGAAGCGCACGAAGCTCGCCGATTTTGCCGAAGCGCTTCCGAAACAGCTCTCCGGCGGCATGAAGCAACGGGTTGCGATCGCGCGCGCGCTGGCGGTCAATCCGGCGGTGATGCTGATGGACGAGCCCCTGTCGGCGCTCGATGCGCAGACCCGTGAACTGCTTATGGACGACCTTGTGGCGCTCTGGACGCGCCAGCCGTTTACCGCTGTCTATGTTACCCATAATCTGGCAGAGGCGGTGCGGCTCGGGC
>JBCDEN010000313.1:0-5582 GCA_039179715.1 Pseudomonadota bacterium | reverse complement strand
CGAGCCGCTCGCGACCAAGATCGAAGCCAACCCCGCGGACCGCATGAACAGGCCCCTTGGGTGTTGAAAACCGGACATGGAGATCGCGTACGGAGATCAGGGGGCCTTCGTTCGGATTGTCTGGCTGAAAACCGGCCATCTTCATCTCGTTCACCGTCAATGCCCTCCCGAACTGCGCGGGTCGAGCACGTCGCGCAAGCCGTCGCCGAGCAGATTGAAGCCAAGCGACACGACAAGTATGGCAATGCCGGGAATTGTCGGGACCCACCACTGGTCGAGCAGGTAGTCCCGGCCGGATGCGATCATGGCGCCCCATTCGGCAAGCGGCGGCTGCGCTCCAAGACCCAGGAAACCGAGCCCTGCGGCCGTCAGGATGATGCCGGCCATGTCGAGCGTCAGCCGGACGATTGTCGATGACAGGCACATCGGCATGATGTGCGCGAACAGAACCCTGATCCGGGACGCTCCCATGATCTGCGCCGCCATGATGTATTCGCTGTTGCGCAGGGTCAGCGTTTCGGCACGGGCAAGCCGCGCATAGGGCGACCAAGTGGTCAGCGCGATGTCGAGGACGGCATTTTCAAGGCCCGGTCCGAGAACGGCAACGAATGCCAATGCGAGGATCAAGCGCGGAAACGCGAGGAAAATGTCGGTGATGCGCATCAGCGTTGCATCGACCACCCCGCCCAGAAGCCCGGCTGTCGTGCCGATGATCAGTCCGATGGGCATCACGATGATCGACACAAGGAAGATGATGTAGAGCGTGACGCGTGAGCCCCAGACGATGCGGGCAAAGATGTCCCTGCCGAGTTCGTCCGTGCCGAACCAGTGCTCCGCGCTCGGCGGGGCCAGCCGGTTGGCGAGATCCTGAGTGGTGCCGTCCCCGCCCGCGATCAGCGGCGCGAACAGGGCCACGAGACACAGGAAAAGAACGATGGCCAGCCCGAGCATCGCGATCGGGTTGGAGCGGAACGCCATCCATCCGATATAGGCCCGCTGGCATTTCGCCTGGAACGCGTTCTTCGGCGAGTCGGCGAGCAGCCAGGACGTCGAGCCGGATTTCCGGTCAAGTGCGGTTTCCGACATCATTTGGCCCTCGGGTCGACGATCCGGTAGAGCATATCGGACAGCATGTTGATGAAGACGAATGAAATGCCGACGACCAGCGTGCCGCCGATCACGGCGTTCATGTCGGCGTTGAACAGCGAGTTCGTGATGTACTGGCCGATGCCGGGCCATGCAAAGACGGTTTCCGTCAGCACCGATCCTTCCAGAAGGCTGGCATAGGTGAGGCCGATGATCGTGATGAGCTGAACCAGGACGTTCCGGAAGGCGTGATACCAGATGACGGTGCCCTCGCGCAGGCCCTTGACCCGGGCGGTCAGGACGTATTCCTGATTTAGCTGATCCAGCATGAAGGAACGCGTCATGCGGGCGATATAGGCGAGCGAATAGATGGCGAGCATGGAGGCCGGCAGGATCACGTGCGACAGGGCATTGTGAAAGACGTCCCATTCACCGGCAATCGCGGCGTCGATCATGATGACACCGGTAACGGGATCGACAATGCCGTCATAGAAGAAATCGATCCGCCCGGGTCCCGCGACCCAGTCCAGCTTTGCGTAGAAGATCAGCAGCGCGACCATGCCAAGCCAGAAAATCGGGATGGAATGCCCGAGCAGTCCAACAACGCGGACGAAATGATCGATCAGGGTTCCCTGGCGAACGGCGGCCAGAACGCCGGCAGGAACGCCTATGATCACACCGGCGACCGTCGCGATCGTGGCCAGTTCCAGCGTTGCGGGGAAGAAACGCTTGATATCCTCGATCACGGGCTGCCCGGTCATCACCGAACTGCCGAAGTCACCGCGCAGGATGTCCCCCAGAAAGATCAGATATTGCTGCCAGATCGGCTTGTCGAGGCCAAGCTGGAGATACATCGCATCATAGACCTCCTTCGAGGCCCGGTCGCCGACAATGGCGACAACGGGATCGTTGGGCATGATACGGCCAATGATGAAGGTGATTGCGGTCAGACCGATGAATGTCAGGAGCAGCATGAAAATGCCGCCACCAATCTTTTTTGCCACGCCCAGATACGGCTTGAAGTCCACCGTGGAGCGCTGCATTGCGGAACTGTCGCTCATCGAGAACGAAACCCCCGGTTGTTCCTGCTTGTCCACACGAAGCCGCGCTTCCCCATCATATGGATGGGAAAGCGCGGTTCATCCCGAATACGGCTGGCCGCACGGTTCACGAGAACCGTACAGCGGGCCAATCCGGCTTATTTTGTAACGGTCTTGTAGAAGGCCTGGTCCGACGTCACGCCGTTGACAAAGCCGTCGACATTGGCCCGTTTTCCGTAGGTGCCGATTGCCTGGAACATGATCGTGAAGGGTGAATCCTCCTGAACCATCTTCTGCAGTTTGGCGTAGATCTCCTCACGAATCTCAGGATCGGACTCCGCAGCCGCCTGGTCGGTCAGCTTCGTCAGACCGTCTGCCGGCCAGGCGTTGCGCCAGGTCAGCTTGCCCGTCAGCTTGGCTTCGAAGTCATTGTTCGGATTGTGGGCGAAAGCGTCGGCATTGGAATGCGGATCGGAATAATCCGGGCCCCAGCGCGCGACGATCAGTTCATGCTTGCGCGCCCGGTATTTCGGCCACAGCGTTGCTCCGTCCGACAGGATGATCTCCGAATCGATACCCAGCTCCTTCAGGCTGGCCTGCACGCTCTGGGCCACCTCGGTGAAGGGCGACTTGTTGAGCGTATCGATGGTGATCTTGGTGTCGCCATCGAGGCCGGCATCGGCAATCAGGGCCTTGGCCTTGTCCATGTTGTAGCTGTAGGGCGTGTCGGTTGCGGCAGCCCACATGCCCGACGGCCAGAAGTTCTGGTGGATCTTGTACTGGCCATCGAGGAACGAGCCGACCATGCCGTCATAGTCGACCATGTATTTCAGCGCTTCGCGCACCTCGGGCTTGGACAGGACCGGATGATCCATGTTGCTCGCCAGATACATCAGGTAGCCCTTGGGATAGCTCTCCGCCGACACGTCGGCATTGCCCGAAAGGCCCTTCAGCTGGTCGGCCGTCAGTTCCATTGCCGCATCGACGTCACCCTTCTCCAGAAGGAGCCGCTGTGCGGACGGTTCCGCAACATGGCGGATCACGACACGGTTCATGGCGGGCTTGCCCTGACGGTAATCGTCAAAGGCTTCCAGCATGACCACTTCGTTGGCTTTCCAGGTCTGCAGCTTGTAGGGGCCCGAGCCTGCCGAATTGTCCTTCAGCCAGGCATAGCCCATGTCACCATCGACCTCGTGGCTCTGCACTTCCTTCATGTCGACGATGGAGGCAACGCTCGAAGACAGAAGGTTGAGCACAAGCGCGGGCGAGAGGTCGGCAAGGATATTGATCTCGACCGTGCTGTCGTCAACGGCGACGACGGCGTCATCAACGTTGTCGGCCGTCCAGCCGATCTGCTTGATGATGAACGCCGGTGTCTTGTCGAGCTTGACCGCACGGCTGAGCGAATAAGCCACATCAGCCGATGTCACCGGGTTTCCGGAATGGAATGTCAGCCCGGGACGCAGCTTGACGGTGATCTTCTTGCCGTCTTCGGAAAACTCATAGGATTCCGCGATGCCGCCAACGAGCTTGGTCAGGTCATCCGGCTCGAACAGGAACAAGCGCTCGTAGATATTCGCGACGATCCGGCTTCCGGTGAATTCGAAGCACTCGGCAGGATCGAGCGTGATTGCGTCCGCGGTGTTGCGCGCAATCACGAACGTGTCGGCAGGCGTTGCGGCAATCACCGGAAAGGCAACGGATGCCGCCAGCAGTGCCGCGAGTGAAAGACTTTTCAATGGCGTTGTGATGTTCACGATCATTCCCCCTCTGGAACAAAACGAATGGGATGGAGCCGGAAGAGCCCGGCGGGATCGTGTGCGGTCGCGCTCCTTTGGTTGAGCGAAGTTCCCACACCTGAACCAGAAGCTTAAACCGGCTGGTTGAATTCAACCAACAGTCTTGTTATGCAAATTTTGCATAGTTATTCGACCTGCTCACATATTCGGCAGTTTCCCTAAAGGAATGATGCAGTGGACACCAATTGGCTGGCTGACTTTCTGGTTCTGAGCAATCGCGGCAATTTTTCCCAGGCGGCGGACGAGAGAAACATCACGCAATCGGCCTTCAGCCGCAGGATCAAGGCCCTCGAGACATGGCTCGGCACCGAACTGTTCGACCGGAGCAGCTATCCGGTGACGCTGACCCCGGAGGGGCAGATCTTTCATGCGACAGCACAGAACGTGCTGAGGGAACTGGAACTCAACCGTGTCGAGTTTCAACGGCGCAATTCCGGAACAACGCCCGATATCCGGCTGGCGGCGTCAACCTCGCTTGCCCTCAGTTTCGTGCCGGAATGGCTGCAGCAGATCAAGGACGGCTGCGGCGCTTTTTCAGTGTCCCTCGACACATATGACTTCTACGAAATGATCGAGTTGCTCGGTGACCGGAAGATGGACCTGGTGGTGCTTTATTCTAAGCCAGAGGTGCCGGCATTTTTTGAGCACCAGGCCTTTGAATCCATCAAACTGGGCGACGACACTATGCATCTTTGTACTGCCCTTGATGCGCAGGGACGGCCTGCATTCGACGTCGACAACCCGCCCAGAAGCGGACTGGAATACATTGGCTACGGTCAGACCGGTTATTTTTCCAAGGTTGAGGATCTGCTCTTTTCAACCATGAGCGCGCAGGACCCGCAATTCGTATGCACGTCGCAGAGCGGAACCTGCGAGTTCATGAAACGCCTGGCCCTGATGGATCAGAAGATGATCTGGCTGCCGGCCTGCAGTGCCTATGAAGGCGTCAAATCAGGTCAATTCGCGCTGGCAGGCAACGGCAGATTCGACACGAATCTCGACATCTGGGTCTACAGAAACCGGGACACGACCTCGGCCCTTGTCGAGACGATCTGGGCGCATCTCAAGACCGATCCCTGCACAAGCCACCTCGAGCGGTTCCGCCTCAGTCAGAGCTGAGCAACGACGTCACCGGGAACCGTCCCGGGTTGGGCGATATGCGGGATCAGTCCCGATCTTGCGCATCCGGCTTTTCAAGCAAGGCCTTCAGCCGCTCTTCCTCGATCGCCGAAAGCTTCGAGGCACCCACGGACACCGCCTGGGGACTGCGTCTGGATCTGTTTCTGAGTGCAAGACCGATTGCAATGATGCCGGCGACAAGCGCAATCGGGCCGGCGGCCCACAGGCCGAGCGTGTGCCAGGCAAAACGCGGTTTCAGGAGCACGAATTCGCCGTAGCGGGACACGAGATAGTCGATCACCTGTCCGTCTGTGTCACCGGCCACGAGGCGCTCGCGCACGAGAACACGCAGATCCTTGGCGAGCGGAGCATCGCTGTCGTCGATCGACTGGTTCTGACACACCATGCAGCGCACTTCCGCCGACAAGGCTCTGGCCCGTTCTTCAAGAACCGGGTCATCCAGCACTTCATCGGGAGCAACGGCGTGCGCCGGAACGCTCAACAGGGGCAGCAACAGCAGCAGGCTGGCAAGAAACGT
>JBCDEN010000510.1:0-3744 GCA_039179715.1 Pseudomonadota bacterium | reverse complement strand
TCGGCGGCCAGTTTCCCCGACAGGGCGGCCATCGGTATCCCCGGCCCCGGATGCACGCTGCCTCCGGCCAGGTAGAGGCCCGCCAGCCTGCCCTTCGTCCCCGGCCGGCTGAACGAAGCCATCCACCCGTGCGAGGCCTGGCCGTAAAGCGCACCCCCTGTCGCGGGAAAGAGTGTGTTGAAACCGTCCGGCGCCGTCAGGTCGCGGGCGTCCCCGTCTCTGAGCAGCATCAGTCCGTTCTTCGCCAGCCGGCGGTCCATCGCTGTGAGGCATTGCTCCAACTCGCTTGTCGAATAGCTGTGTCTGTCGCCGTCCGCCGGCAGGTTCATGAGGCAGTAAATGCGTTCCCGGTCCTGGTCCGAGAGAGCCGGACGCAAGCCCCCGGAGCCGTCCCGGTCCTGCGCGCAGACATAGACCGTGGGATCCCGGGGAGTTGCCCGATCCCGAAAGACCGCTTGGAATTCCGCTTCGTAGTCATCAGAGAAAAACACCGTGTGGTGTGTCAACGGCACGCCTTGCACGGCGGCCATTCCGCATGCGACCAGAGCCGACTGCGACCGCTTCTTTTCCGGCACGTCTTTGAAGATCTTCTTTGCTTGAGGCGCCAGAAGGTCACCGAGTGCGCTTACATCGCCATTGAAAATGACCTTGTCGGCCTCGACCACCTCGCCGGACGACAGGCGCACGGCCGTGACCGTTCTGGCCGGGCCGTCTGTTTGGATCTGGTCCACGCGGGCACCGAAGCGGAACGAAACGCCATGATCTTCCGCCAATGCCTGAAATCGCCTTGCAATCCCATGCATGCCGTTTTCCGGTATCCAGACGCCCGCCTGTTCGACATGCGCGACAAGCATCAAGGTTGCCGGAGCTGAAAAGGGAGACGAGCCGCAATAGGTGGCATAGCGCCCGAACAGTTGCCGCAGGCGCGGATCCGAAAAATAGTCGCCGAGCGCCGCCCACAAGGTCGAAAACGGGCGCAGCGCCAGCATGTCCGGCAGCCGGTGAAAACCGATCCGGTTGGAGAGTGCCACCGGGTTGGGCCTCGGAGCGCTGATGAACGTGTCCTTGAGCGTTTCGAACACGCGCCGGCTGTCCGCCGCAAATCTCCGGTACCCGTCGGCATCGTCCCGCCCCGAAAACGACCCGATCGCGTCGGCGCTTTTCTCTACATCTGCAAACAGGTCCAGTGTCGCGGCACCGGACCAATAGTGCCTTGCGAGCAGATCCGCCTTTGTCAGCGCGACCTCGTCTTCCAAAGAGGTGTTCAAGCCCGCCAGGAGATCGTCAAAGACCCATTTCATGGTCAGGACGGTCGGGCCGGCATCGAACGCCTGCCCCCCTGCCCGGACCTCGCGCATTTTACCGCCCGGAGCGTCCGCCGCTTCCAGAACGAGCACCGGCGCACCGGTGCCCGCCAGACGCAACGCAGCCGCCAGGCCGCCCATGCCGGCCCCGACGATGACGATCCTGGTTTCCGGCTTCTTGTTCAAAGCGCAGTCCTTGAAGTTGACTTTTCAATGCAATGTGTCACTCTTAATTGACAGTATAACGTCAAAAAAAATAGACATCCATGCTAAATTGAGGAGTGGCTCCATGGACCTGTCGGATCGCATCGAAACCGGGATGCAAGCGGCCATACGCTACGCCACGGCCAATGGGTGCCCTCAAAAGCTCTCCGATGCTTTCCGATATGCGGTGTTTCCCGGAGGCGCCCGTATTCGCCCAAGACTGTGCATTGCCGTCGCGCTGGCATGCGGGGATCGGGATCCGAAGGTGGCAACCGCCGCGGCGACGGCGATCGAGCTGTTGCATTGCGCTTCTCTGGTTCATGACGATCTGCCCTGTTTCGACAATGCGGAAACGCGGCGCGGCAAGCCCTCGGTCCATGTCGAGTTCGGTGAGGAAATCGCCGTGCTTGTCGGCGACGGCCTGATCGTCAGTGCCTTTGAAACCGTCGCCCGGGAAACCCAGCATGCCCCCGAACTGACCGCGCCCCTCATCTCTACCATCGCCAACGCCGTCGGCTCGCCTTATGGGCTCGTCGCGGGACAGGCTTGGGAAAGCGAGCCGGAAATCAACATCACCGCCTATCACCGCGCCAAGACGGCATCGCTCTTCAGTGGTGCCGTTTCAACCGGCGCCCTGTCGTCTCAGGGAAATCCGCTCGAATGGTACGCTCTGGCCGACGCCCTCGGCGCGGCCTATCAGGCAGCCGACGACCTTTACGACGCCATGGATGACAGCGGCAGCATGGGCAAGCCCGCCGGGCAGGATCAACTGAACGGAAAGCCGAACCTGGTTGCGGAGCTGGGGCTGGAGGGTGCGATGAAGAAGCTGCACAGTCTCGTCCTGCAGGCGGCGGACAGCGTTCCCGACTGCCGCGGATCGGAGATGCTCAGGGCGATGATCCACAAGGAAGCCAAGAGACTGATGCCGAAGAAGCTCGCGGCAAGCGCTGCCTGAGGTCACCGGACGGAGCGACAAGTGGCAACAAGCAGAAACGATGAAGGCACTGCTCCCGAATTGAGCCTGCCCTCCGCTGCACCTCTTTATCAGGAGACCGGGACATGGCTGTCCCGGCGCGCCGCCCGCTTCAGGCATTGGCGCAATCAGAAGATCGCCTCACCTGGTTTTCGGAACTGGGTGATGCGCATGCCCGGGCTGCGCTCCATCGCCAACCGGAAGGCCACAGCCCTTTTCCGGCTGACGGCAGGTTTTGTTTTCTCACAGGTGTTGAGCACATGCGTCAGGCTGGGCGTGCTGGAGCAACTCCGGAACGGTGCCCGCTCGGTGGAACAGCTGGCGCGCGCAAGTGCGATTCCGGCCGCCAAGATGCAGCTCCTCCTTGAGCAGGCCGAAAGGCTGGAGCTGGTGACTGAGATTGCGCCGAATTCGTGGATGCTGGACGACGCCGGTGCCGTGGTTGCCGCCGATCAGGGCATCACGCAGATGATCCTGCATCACGAAATGCTGTACCGGGACCTTGAGACGCCGGAAGAGCTCCTGAAGAACCCCGACAGTGAAACGCACCTGAAGTCGTTCTGGGCTTACGCACGCGGCCGGCACACGCTTGAGCTGGATGAAAACACCGCACAAAACTACTCCACCTTGATGCAGAGCAGCCAGAGCATGCTCGCTGACTGCATTCTGGACGCGCATGATTTCGGCATTTACCGATCGATCCTCGACGTCGGAGGCGGCAACGGCGGCTTCGTCTCGGCCTGTGCCGAGCGGCATCCGAACCTTCGCTTGAACATTTTCGACTTGCCGGCTGTCGCGGAGCTGGCGCGTCGCAACCTGTCGGCAAGGGGTCTTGGCAGCAGGGCGGCCGTGCATGGCGGAGATTTCGTCAGCACGCCCATACCCGACGTTGCCGATTGCATCAGTCTGGTACGTATTCTGTGCGATCACGATGATGACCGCGTGCGCGCCATTCTCAAAAACCTGCATGCCTCACTCAAGCCGGGCACCCGAGTGATGATCGCCGAGGCGATGTCAGGTCCTTCTGAAGGTGCCCGGCTCGCCGCCGTCTATTTCAGCTTTTACTTTCTCGCCATGGGATCCGGGCGCTGCAGAAGCGACGCGGAGATCAGAAACCTGCTTTCCGAGGCAGGTTTCAGCCGGCCGCATACCGTGAAGACCTACAATCCGCTGCTGGCAACTCTGGTCTTCGCGAAACGCTGATTTTCTCGTCTATTATTGCAAAATGTGTAAATAATAATTGACACTTTTGAGCGTCAATTT
>JBCDEN010000482.1:0-3916 GCA_039179715.1 Pseudomonadota bacterium | reverse complement strand
CTCCTCGACGTTGCTCGGTTTTCTGATCGGCACGACCCTGGGCATTTTGCTTGCTGTCGGCATTGTTCATTCCAGGGTGCTCGACAAGTCGCTGATGCCCTGGATCATTTCCTCCCAGACGATCCCGATCCTTGCAATCGCGCCCATGATCATCGTGGTCCTCAACGCCATCGGCGTCTCCGGGCTTTTGCCCAAGGCAATGATTTCCACCTACCTGTCCTTCTTTCCGGTCACGGTCGGCATGGTGAAGGGCCTGAGATCGCCGGAAGTCATCCACATGGACCTGATGCACACCTACTCCGCAACGAGGATCCAGGCCTTCTGGAAACTGCGCCTGCCTTACGCGGTGCCCTTTCTCTTCACATCCATGAAGATCGGCATGGCCGCCTCGCTGGTTGGAGCCATAGTCGGCGAGTTGCCGACCGGTGCCGTCGCGGGTCTGGGCGCCCGCCTGCTGGCCGGGTCCTATTACGGACAGACGATCCAGATCTGGTCGGCGCTGATCGTGGCCGCGTTCCTGGCCGGCTCGCTCGTGGCCCTGATCGGCATCATGGAAAAAGTCACGCTCAAGCGCATGGGGATGGCGCAATGACATCGGTTACAGCCTCCAGGCGGCGCATCGACATGCCCGCCATTCTCGCCTGGTTCATCGTTGCCATGGTCGTTGTCGGTCTTTTCAGCCGCATTTTCGAACCTGATCTTGGGGTGATGGACGTGCCGCGTCTGTCGATATGCCTCGTGATCCTCGGCATTGCCGCGATCCGATACGAACTCGGTTTCATGCGCAACCGCATCGGCGATCTCATCCTCGGACTGGTGACCGCGATCGCCGCGTGGCTTCTGATCGGTGCCGCAACGAGATACGAAGGCGAGGCCGCGCTCGGTTTCTGGGCCCTGACAGCCGCGACCTGGGCAGCTTCCTGGCTGTTCGTTGAAAGGCTGGCGATCTGGAAAACCGCCTCGCCTGCTGCCGCGCGCCTCGTCAATCTCGCGATACCTGCCCTTTTTGGCATCGCGCTCCTGCTTCTGTGGGAAGTCATCGTCACCGGCGCAGGCGTTCCGAAAGTCCTTCTGCCGGCCCCGTCGGAAATCTGGGTGCGCCTCGCGGCATCCGTGCCGACCCTGTGGGCCGACTTTCAGCAGACCTTCCTGAAAGCCGTTCTTGCCGGTTATGCCATGGGCTGCGGCTCCGCATTCCTCATCGCCATACTCGTTGACCGCGTGCCGTTTCTGCGCCGCGGTCTGCTGCCCATCGGCAACCTGGTTTCGGCGCTGCCGATCATCGGTGTCGCGCCGATCATGGTGATGTGGTTCGGCTTCGACTGGCCGTCCAAGGCGGCCGTCGTGGTGATCATGACTTTCTTCCCGATGCTGGTGAACACGGTCGCGGGTCTTGCGGCCTCCGACGCCATGCAGCGCGACCTGATGCGCACCTACGCCTCGAACTACTGGCAGACCCTCTTCAAGCTGCGCCTGCCAATGGCCATGCCGTTCATCTTCAACGCTCTGAAAATCAATTCCACCCTCGCCCTGATCGGCGCCATCGTTGCGGAGTTCTTCGGCACGCCGATCGTCGGCATGGGTTTCCGCATCTCCACGGAGGTCGGACGCATGAACGTGGACATGGTCTGGGCGGAGATCGCAATTGCGGCGCTGGCGGGTTCGCTCTTTTACGGCATGATCGCGCTCCTGGAACGGGCGGTTACCTTCTGGCACCCCTCCATCCGGGGCTGACGGACAACACCGGCATTGCAGGTCTTGATCCTGTAAACCGGTTTGGAGAGCCGAGTTCGCTTGTGTTGTTGTGAAACGAGCGTGCTTCTGTCCACCGTAAAATCGAAATAGCGATTATCCCAAATTTGTCATCCCGGTTTGACGCGTAGGCGGCAAGACCGGGACCCAGTATCCCGTGTGGTATTGAACCAATGGAAAACGGAGAAGCTAGGGAGTACTGGTTTCCGGCCTTCCGCTGTGCTTCAGCCGGAATGACAAGATGATTGACCTGGGGTCGCCACGCAGGCCCTCGTCTTAGGGTGAAAAGGACAGCAGCGAACCACTGCCAGCGCATAAAGCAAAAAGTTTTTGCCTCCAACTTTTTTGTGCTTTCAAGGCTTCCTGCTTCGTTTTCGTTGTTTCGAACCATGCAGCAGTGTCTTATTGCTGGCACTCCGAACGACGTTACCCCGCCGGATCAAACTGACATCCAGATTGGAAATGCATCCTCATGACACCCAGCCGTGACATTGCCCGCCTCATTGAAATCATGGCCGCGTTGCGCACGCCTGTCACGGGCTGCCCCTGGGATCTGGAGCAGACCTTCGCGACGATCGCGCCCTATACGCTCGAAGAGGCCTACGAGGTCGCCGACGCAATCGCCAAGGACGACATGCTGGACCTGCGTGAGGAACTCGGTGACCTGCTGCTCCAGGTCGTCTACCACGCCCGCATGGCCGAGGAAGAAAGACACTTCGACTTCGGTGACGTCGTCGAAGGCATCACGAAGAAATTGATCCGGCGTCACCCCCATGTATTCGGCGATGAAAACGGCGAAAAGGCGGAACATGTCAAGGGGATCTGGGAGCGGATCAAGGCCGAGGAAAAGGCGGAGAAGCTTGCCGAGAGGCAGGCGCACGGTCTTGAAGAAGACAGGAAAAGGTTCCTGGACGAGGTGCCCACTGCCTTCCCCGCGCTGCAGGAGGCGGACAAGCTGCAGCGCAAAGCCTCCAAGGTCGGTTTCGACTGGAACGACGCGCGTCTCGTGCTCGACAAGATCCGCGAGGAAACACACGAACTCGACGAGGAATTGTCCCGAAACCAGCCGGACAAGGCACGCATTGCGGATGAACTCGGCGATACGCTCTTTGCTCTCGCCAATCTCGCACGCCATCTCGAGATCGATCCAGAAGAAGCGCTGCGGCAAACCAACCGCAAATTCCGGTCCCGGTTTGCGTCGATCGAGGATCACGCCGACGAGACCGGAACCACGCTTCAGGCCATGACACTCGACGAGATGGAGGCTGCCTGGCAGGCGGCAAAACAATCAAGGGATGTGTATGGGTAGTAACAATAAATTATTGAAAAACTGAATTTTTCCGGACAATTTTGTTTCCGCTGTGTCAGTTGAATGCAATAGTGGTTGCATGATGTCACTTGAACGCATTGCAGGACCTCTTGCGGCTCCCTTGTTCGGAGTGCTTCTCGCTTTTTTGACGACCACATCCACATATGCGGAAACCTGGAGAATCGCGAGCCCCGAATGGCCGCCCTATGCCGGCGCGGGTCTGCCGGACAACGGCCGCGCAATTGAAAAACTGCGAACACTTCTTGAGCGTGACGGGATCACCCTCGAAGTCGATTTCATGCCCTGGTCGAGAGCAAAGGCAGTCGCCGCGTCCAGTCAATACATCGGCTACTTTCCAGCTTGGCCCATTGAGGTCGATGACCTATTCGTGGTGACAGATCCTGTCGACTTTTCCCGTCTTGCCATCATCAAGCGCGTGGAAACGACGCTTTCGACACCTTGTATTGATCGCCTGTTTGAAGAATACCGCGTGGGATTTGTCGCCGGGCATGTCTACCCGGCCCCCATCCAGCGGCTGATTCACCAGCATTATCGGCCCGAGGACGGCTCCGAAAACGAGGAGGATCTCGTAAGGGTGCTTGCAGCCGGGCGCATAGATGCGGCGCTGAGCGATCCCGCAGTGTTGTTGCATCTGGCAGATAAACTTCACCTGAACGGCATAGACCCGGACATCGACATTCTGGAGAAACATCCGCTTGTGCTCGCACTTTCCAGAACGGGTGCGTATCGGCAACGGCTTGAACGCCTCACTGACCTTTTGATGCAACGATCAAAATAAACAGGAAATCGAGCCGCATTTGCGTATCGTGATTTTTGATCGCTGTTCCTTCTGAT
>JBCDEN010000828.1:0-1773 GCA_039179715.1 Pseudomonadota bacterium | reverse complement strand
TCAATTGTTTTGAGCCAGGCATTGTGCAGCCGCAATGCGGCCTGCTGCTGCCCGAGATGTCCCAGCATCTGCACACCGGCAAGGATCAGCCCCGACGGGTTGGCGATGCCTTTCCCGGCGATATCGGGGGCGGACCCGTGATTGGCCTCGAACATGGCGAAACGCTCGCCGATATTGGCTGACGGTGCGATCCCGACCGAGCCGCTGATTTCAGCAGCAATGTCGGAAATGATGTCGCCGTAGAGGTTCGTCGTGACGATGACGTCGAACATTTCCGGGGACGCGGCAAGCTTTGCCGCACCGATGTCGACGATCCAGTGATCGGCGGCAATCTCCGGATACTCCGCCGAGATCTTGTCGAACATGTTGTGAAACAGACCATCCGTCAGTTTCATGATGTTGTCCTTGGAAAAGCAGGACACTTTCCGGCGTCCGTTCGATCTTGCGTATTCGAAGGCGTGCCGGATGATCCGTTCCGTACCCGGGATCGAGACGAGCTTGAGGCACTGGAAAACCTCGTCGGTCTGGCGGTGTTCGATCCCGGCGTAGAGGTCTTCCTCGTTTTCCCGGAAGATCACGACATCCATGCCCGGATGGTTGGACGCCACAAAAGGAGTGAGCGCGGCACAGGGGCGAATGTTCGCAAACAGCCCAAGGGTCTTTCTGATTGTCACATTCAGCGATTTGTAACCGCCGCCCTGGGGTGTGGTGATGGGGCCCTTGAACAGGACGCCGGCAGAGCGCAAGGCACCCCAGCTGTCCGGCAGGATCCCGGATGTGTGGCCGGCCTCGTAGACCTTCTCCCCGAGAACGACTTCATGAATGTCCAGGTCCGCACCGGCGGCGTGCACGCATCGCAGGGCGGCGCGCATGATTTCCGGGCCGATACCGTCACCATAGGCAACGGCAATCTGCGCCGTTTCAGCGGGTGCTACGGAATAGGCGGTTTGCGCGCTGTGAACGTTCATGTCGGTCTCCTGACGTTTGAAAACGGTGTGCGCGCCACATGTAGGGGCTGCAAATGGATTGCAGAAATTAATAATATTCAGTATTTGGATTTAAAAAACTCATGATTGGATTGCCATGGACACGATTGATCCGGCTTTGCTGAAGGCCTTTGTTCTGACAAGCCGCACCGGAAGTTTCACGAAGGCGGCGGAAAGCCTATTCCGAAGTCAGTCGGCGGTGTCTTTGCAGATCCGCAAACTTGAGGAGATTCTGGGGGAGCGGCTTTTGCGCCGCAGCGCCCGCAACGTCGTGCTGACACCGGCCGGAACGCGGTTTCTCGACTACGCCCAACGGATACTGGAGCTGAACAACGAAGCGCTGTCGGCCTTTCGGGCGCATGAAGTCACGGGTCTTGTCCGGTTGGGGACACCTGAGGACATTGCGACCACCTATCTTCCCAGGGCGCTGGCGGACTATGCGGAGGCCCATCCGGGCGCCAGTCTTGAGGTGACCTGCGACCTGACGCTCAATTTATTGGAGAAATTCCGCGCCGGATTGCTGGATGTCGTTCTTCTGAAGCGAGAGCCGGCCGCCGCGATCGGCGGTCAGCGCGTGTGGACAGAGCCACTCCTGTGGGTCTCAGCGGAGGCCTCGCTTCTGAAGCCGGGGGAGGCCATGCCGCTCGCGGTCAGTCCGGAACCCTGCGTCTATCGCAAACGGGCCTTCGAGGCGCTCCGCAAAAAGGGGTTTGAACCGCGTGCAGCCTATGTCTGCGGATCGCTGGCAGGAACGCTTGCAGCCGTGCGCGCGGGTCTGGGGGTCGCC
>JBCDEN010000092.1:0-9446 GCA_039179715.1 Pseudomonadota bacterium | reverse complement strand
GTGTTTTGGTGAGACCGACGATTGCCCATTTGGCGGCGGCATACGGCGAGCGCATCGGATAGCCCATGATGCCCGCAGTCGAGGACGTCAGCGTAATCATGCCAGATCCCTGCGCCTTCATGACCCGTGCGGCCCAGCGGCAGGTCAGAAACGCGCCATGCACGTTCGTTGCGACACAGCTTTGCCACTCCGCATAGTCAAGCGTTTCGATCGCACCTGCGGGTCCGCCGGTTCCGGCATTTGCACAGACGACATCAACACCACCCCACCGGGCTTCGAGCTCGGCGAGAAAATTCTCCATCTCGCTCTCAGATGTCACATCCGCGACGGCAGCGATCGCGTCCGCGTGTTGCTCGGAGAAGGAAACGACCGCATCCGCATCGGCATCGCAGATGGCGACCTGAGCGCCTTCGCTCAGAAAGCGTTCGGCGATCACACGCCCGATCCCGGCGGCACCGGCTGACACAAGAACCCGCTTCGTCATGAAATCCCGCCTTTCAGAATGAAACAAACTCGAAGCGGGCAGGAAGGTGCCCCTGCCGCTGTCCGGACGCAAGCGATTTTGCAGTTAGCTACGCCAATTCAACCAAAGGAGTGAGTCGTGACCTGAGGGAAGGTCATTGTCGGGACTGGAATACCCAATGACGCATGCAACAAATTCAATGCGACATTTTTTCGCACAATTATTGGACTTCCGCCTTGATCGTATGCAACGCTGGCGGGACGGGGAACAGAACGTCACAAGGAGGGGACATGTCTGACACACCAGAAACCAAGAAGATGCTGGATCCGGATCCCCGGGTCTGGGACTTCGAAACGGAATACGAACTCGGGCAGGACAACATCCGGCCCTTCGGCCTGGATCTGCACAACCCTGTCTTCCTGATCTCCAGCATCGTGATTGCGGCGTTCGTCCTGATCTCGCTTGCCAACCAGGAGTCTGCCGCCTCGTTCTTCGGCTGGCTCAGGCCATGGCTGACCAGCACGTTCGACTGGTTCCTGGTCCTGTCGGTCAATGCCATTACGCTCTTCTGCCTGGTGCTGATCGTCCTTCCGGTCGGATCCGTTCGGATCGGTGGCAAGGACGCGAAACCCGACTATTCCTATGCTGGCTGGATCGCAATGATGTTCGCCGCCGGCATCGGCATCGGACTGCTGTTCTTCGGCGTTCTGGAGCCGGTCTATTACAATTTCGCAGAAAGCGGCAATGCGAGCCCGCTCGGCATCGACATAACCCAACCTGGCAACGAATATGCCGGCATCGTCGGCACGATCCACCACTGGGGCCTGGAAGGCTGGGCAGTTTACGCCGCGGTCGGACTGTCGCTGGCGATCTTCGCCTACAATCTCGGCCTGCCGCTTACGCTCCGGTCGGCTTTCTACCCCATACTCGGCGAGCGCGTCTGGGGATGGTGGGGACACGCCATCGACACACTTGCCGTTTTCGCGACCTTGTTCGGCCTGACCACATCTCTGGGTCTTGGCGCACAACAGGTTGCTGCCGGACTCTATGAAGTCTTCGGTGTCGAACCATCACCGACTGTCGTCGTTCTTTTGATCATCGGCATCACCGCCATCGCGCTCGGCTCGGTTCTTCTCGGTATGGATGCCGGCGTCAAGAGACTGTCGGAAATCAACATGATCATGGCCGTCGGCCTGTTCCTGTTTGTTATTGTGACCACGGGCGTCGCCGCGGCTGCGACCAGGTACTTCTCCGTGATGACCGACTACGTCATGATGTTACCGGCGCTGTCGAACCCGTTCGGGCGAGAGGATACCAGCTTCTTCCACGGATGGACGACATTCTACTGGGCATGGTGGATCGCCTGGTCGCCGTTTGTGGGCATGTTCATCGCCCGCATTTCCAAGGGCCGTACGGTTCGTGAGTTCGTGATCTGTGCCCTTATTGCCCCAACGGCAGTTTGTGCACTGTGGATGTCCACTTTCGGCGGAGCAGCCATCGACATGCTCAATGCGGGTGGCGCTGACGGCGTCCGCGCGACTGTCATCGATGCCTACAAGCCGGAAGGGGCTCTGTTCGGTTTCCTGAAAGAGTTGCCGTTCTACCAGATCGTTGCACCAATCTCGCTGCTCTTGATCATCATCTTCTTCGTGACATCGTCCGATTCCGGTTCACTTGTTATCGACACGATTACGGCCGGCGGCAAGATGGATGCGCCTGTTATCCAGCGGGTGTTCTGGTGTACGCTGGAAGGCCTCGTCGCGATTGCGCTTCTGCTCGGCGGCGGGCTTGCAGCCCTGCAAGGGGCGGCGGTCTCGACCGGGATCCCGTTCACGATCGTTGTGCTGGTCATGTGCTACTGTCTGTGGCTCGCGCTTAGAGCGGAACGCGCCAAGATGTAATGCAAACCTTGCCTCGGGCGGCGGCTTCATGTCGCTCGCCGTCCGGGGCACTACTTCCGATTTCAGGGTCCGCTCACAGTTGATCGGGCGCTTTTGCTTTCAGCCGTCCTTGTAATAGTAGCTATAGCCGTTGAGCGCCGGTGCGCCGCCCAGATGGGCGTACAGGACTTTTGCGCCATCCTCGAAGTGTCCCTTCCTGACCAGGTCGATCATCCCCTGCATCGATTTGCCCTCATAAACGGGATCCGTGATCATTGCCTCCGTCTTGGCCGCCAGCCGGATCGCGTCGTTGGTTTCTTCTGACGGCACACCATAGGCCGGGTAGGCGTAGTCGGGGTTGATGACGATCTCCTCCTCTGAAACACGCCTGCCCAGTTCAACGATCTCTGCCGTGTGATCAACGATCTGGCGCACCTGCGCGCGCGTTTGCGCCAGTGTGCCGGACGCATCGATGCCGATCACACGGTCGGCGCGATCCTGCGCCGCGAAGCCGACGATCATGCCGGCCTGCGTGGAGCCGGTGACAACGCACACGATGATATAGTCGAACGTCAGCCCCAACTCGGCTTCCTGCGCCTTTACCTCTTCGGCAAAGCTAACATAGCCAAGGCCGCCATATTTATGGACGGACGCGCCCGCCGGGATGCCATAGGGCGTTCCGCCGGCATCGCGCACGGAGTTCATGGCATCTTCCCAGCTTTTGCGGATACCGATATCGAAGCCATCGTCGACAAGCCTGGAATCGGCGCCCATGAGGCGCGTCAGCAGAATATTGCCGACGCGATCGTAGACCGCGTCGTAATGGGGCACCCACTTCTCCTGCACGACGACGCATTTCATGCCGATCTTCGCCGCAGTCGCCGCCACCATGCGCGTGTGGTTTGACTGCACGCCGCCTATGGAGACCAGCGTATCGGCCCCGGACGCGATCGCATCCGGCACGATGTATTCCAGCTTGCGCAGCTTGTTGCCGCCAAAGGCAAGCCCGGAATTGCAGTCCTCGCGTTTGGCATAGATCCGGACCCTGCCCCCGAGCGCAGCGGAAAGACGCGGCAAATGCTCGATGGGCGTTGGCCCGAAGGTCAGGGGATAGCGTTCGAACTTTTCAAGATTCATGACAGGGCACCTTTTGATTTCTGATTGCCAGAGGCTGACAGAAAACACTGGAAAGGTGCTCTCGTTCTACATCGGAAAAATAATCAAAACACGATAGCATTTCTGAAGGAGAAGTATAATCTTTCAGATGACTGCCAACTTTTGAAAGATTCTCTCATGAGTGCATTGCTCGACAGAACCGACAGGAAAATTCTCAAGCTTCTGCAGAGCGAAGGGCGGTTATCCAACGCCGAGCTTGCCGAGCGGGTGAATGTCAGCCCGGCGACCTGCCACCGGCGCACGCAACGCCTGTTTGACGAAGGCGTCATCGGATCGGTCCGCGCCATGGTCAACCCGGACCATGTGGATCGCGCCGCGCTGGTGATTGTCGGCGTGGTGCTGGACCGGTCCACACCGCAGAGCTTCGCCGAATTCGAAGACGCCGTCAGGGGACTCGGTTTTGTCCTGGACTGCCACCTGGTCGCAGGAGACTTCGACTACTTCCTGAAAATCCGTGTCAAGGACATGGCCGACTTCAACAGGCTGCACGGCGAAAAGCTGATCGCGCTGCCCGGTGTCCGCCAGACGCGGACATTCTTCGTCATGAAGGAAGTCACGGACAACGCACCGCTGTCCTTTTAGCCCGGGCGGCGCTCTCCTGCATGGTCCGCCACGTCAGACGTCGCCATTCACCACGAGCTGGATCCGGTCGGCGGCGGCGCGGGCGCGGGTGTACTGGATCGGCTTGCCGGACGGATCGAGATTGATGCTCTCGACCACCAGAACCGGCTGACCGAGCGCGATACCGAGTTGCTGGGCATCCCTGGCTTCCACCAGTTCGGATGTGATCCGGCTTTCCTTGCGCCGGTAGTCCTCGATACCCGCTTGCTTGAGCGCCTCGGTGATCGAGCCGCTTTCCGCGTAATCTGCGACGAAATTCGGCACGGTTGCCTGCACGAACCAGCTTGTTCCGATCATCATTGGAACGCCATCGGCAACGCGCAGTGTTTCCAGCCGGATCAGCATGGTGCCGAGCGGAACATCGAGCTGGTTGGCGAGCAGCGCATCTGCCTCTTCCAGCGCCGAGCCGACCAGGCGGCCGCTCGGCGAGCGGTCCTGTCCGGACACGATCTCGGAAAAGCGCGTTCTCGATCCGATCGGGTAGTTGAGCGGCGCCGAGGCGACAAATGTCCCCCTGCCCTGATCCGCGCGCAGGATGCCTTCCGACGTCAGCGCAGCGATCGCGCGGCGGACCGTGTGGCGGTTCACGCCGAACCGCGTTGCCAGCGTGGACTCGGGCGGCAGCCTGCTGCCTTCCTCAAAGGCACCGCTTATGATTTCCGCCTTCAGCGTTTCCATGATCTGGCGCCAGACGGCAATCCCGGCACTGCGGTCAAGTGAGGTTGTGTTTGTCATGTGCCCGTCATCAAATCTCGATAGGAAAGAGTCAACTGGATTATTTGTATAGACAAATAGACAAATAATCGGTAGACGGGACTTGTTTTCGACATTCCTTCCTGTGACCGCCAACGTGAAGGCGCGCATCATGACCGAAGCCACACACCACAATCCGGATGAGAGCGGACACGCGGCCCGCCAGAAAATCATCGCGACCCTCGCTGCGGCGACGCCCGAGGCTGTCGCGGAAAAATACCAAACCATCGACACCCCTGACTATGAGCTGGTGCGCCAGCCGGAAACCGGCCTCGTCATGGTTCGTGGCCGCATGGGCGGCACCGGCAGCCCGTTCAACCTGGGTGAGGTCACGGTAACCCGCTGCGTCGTGAGACTGGCAACTGGCGAGACCGGCAGCGGCTACAGCCTCGGACGCAACAAGGAAAAAGCGCTGCAGTCGGCTGTGATAGACGCCTTGTGGCAGCGCGACGACGCAAGAGACCGCATCGAGACCGGCATTATCGCACCGCTTGCGGCCATGCGGGCAGAAAAGCGCGAAACCGTCCGGGAAGAGACCGAGGCGACCAAGGTCAATTTCTTCACGATGGTGCGGGGAGACAACTGATGGAACCGGGAACCGCAACACCCGCTCAACGTGACAGGCATGCGCCGCTCGCCGCCGGCTTCCCCGATCCGGTGCATGACGCGCAGGCCTGCTTTCGCGCAATCATGAACGCGATGGCGCGCCCTGGCACGTGCCAGAAACTGACAGTGGGCGCGCTTACGCCGCCCGAACCGCTGACACCTGTTGCAGCGGCAATTGCCCTGACGCTCTTCGATTATGACACGCCGATCTGGCTGGACCGGCCGTTGATGTCATCGGAACCCGTCAAGGCCTTTCTGCGTTTCCACACGGGAGCGCCGATCGTCGGCGAGCCCGTTGACGCCGCCTTCGCGCTTGTCGGCGATCCGAAGCAGCTGATCCCGCTCGCCAGCTTCAATCAGGGGTCGGCGGAATATCCCGATCAATCGACGACAATTATCTTGAGCGGTCAGGAATTCGGAACGGCGCAGACGGTGACCCTTAGCGGTCCGGGCATCAAGGACACAGCCTCCCTGTCGGTCAGTCCCGTCCCCCCGGTGTTCTGGGACCAGGTGCTCAGCAACAACAGGCAGTTTCCAAGGGGAATTGACCTGATTTTCGCGGGCAGGACGGACATTGCCGCGCTGCCCCGGTCCACCAGCGTCGCGCTCACGGAGATTTAAGCCATGTATGTTGCCGTCAAGGGTGGCGAGGCAGCCATTCGCAACGCTCACAAGCTCCTGGCAAAGCGCCGCAGGGGCGACACGTCGGTGCCGGCCCTGACGCTGGAACAGATCGCCGAACAGCTTGCCCATTCCGTTGCCCGCGTGATGGGCGAAGGCTCCCTGTATGACGAGACGCTTGCCGCTCTTGCGATCAAGCAGTCGCGCGGTGACCTGATCGAAGCCGCCTTCCTGATGCGCGCCTATCGTACGACGCTGCCGCGCTTCGGTTACAGCCGGCCTGTCGATACGGGAAAGATGCTTATCGAACGCCGGGTCTCGGCCACCTACAAGGATCTGCCCGGCGGCCAGGTGCTTGGCCCGACCTTCGATTACAGCCACAGGCTTCTGGACTTCGCACTGGCGGCAGAGGAAGGCAACATGGATCCGTCTGCCGAAACGGTACCGGTCGCGGATGAGGCCATGCCGCGCGTGACCGATCTGCTCGGCGACGAGGGCCTGATGGAACCCGATCAGGTGACCGACGGCGAAGCTCCTGTCGGAGACCTCACCCGCGAACCCCTGTCCTTCCCGGCCGACCGGGATCTGCGCCTGCAGAACCTGGCGCGCGGAGATGAAGGTTTTCTGCTCGCCCTTGCCTATTCGACGCAGCGCGGCTACGGCCGCACGCACCCGTTTGCCGGTGAAATCCGCTATGGCGAGGTCGAGGTCGAATTCTTCGCCGAGGAATTGGGCTTTGAGGTCACGCTCGGCGCGATCAAGGTGACCGAGTGCCAGATGGTCAATCAGTTCAAGGGATCCGCCAAGGCGGCACCGACTTTCACCCGTGGTTACGGGCTGGTGTTCGGCCAGGTTGAACGCAAGGCGATGTCGATGGCCATGGTCGACCGGTCCCTGCGCTGGCAGGAGCTTGGAGAAGAGCCGGTGGCCCCCGCGCAGGACGTCGAATTTGTCCTGTCCCATTCCGACAACATCCAGGCGACGGGTTTCGTCGAGCACCTCAAGCTGCCGCACTATGTCGACTTCCAGGCGGAACTCGATCTCGTGCGCCGCATGCGCGCCGAATGGTTCGAAAAACGCCGGCAGGAAGAAACCGGCGACGCTGCCCAGGAGGCCGCAGAATGAGCGACACAGCACTGCTTTACGATCAGGGCGAATATAATTTCGCCTATCTCGACGAACAGACGAAACGCATGATCCGCCGCGCGATCCTGAAGGGGATCGCGATCCCCGGCTACCAGGTGCCGTTCGCCTCGCGCGAGATGCCGATGCCCTATGGCTGGGGCACCGGCGGTGTCCAGGTCACCGCATCGATCCTCGGCAAGGACGATTGCCTCAAGATGATCGACCAGGGCTCCGACGACACCACCAACGCGGTGTCCCTGCGCGGCTTCTTCGAAAAGACCGCCGGTATCCGGACAACCTTCGAAACCTCCGAAGCGACCGTGATCCAGACCCGGCACCGCATCCCGGAAAAGACGCTTACGGAAGATCAGGTCCTGGTGTTCCAGGTTCCGATCCCCGAACCGCTTCGTTTCCTGGAGCCGAGGGAAACCGAGACACGGAAGATGCACGCACTCGAGGATTACGGCCTGATGCATGTGAAACTTTACGAGGACATTGCCAGGAACGGCCATATCGCGACCACTTATGCCTATCCGGTCAAGGTCAACGACCGCTACGTGATGGACCCGTCTCCAACGCCGAAATTCGACAATCCGAAGATCGACCAGATGGCGGCGTTGCAGCTTTACGGCGCCGGCCGCGAGAAACGGATCTACGCGATCCCGCCCTACACCAGGGTCAAGAGCCTCGACTTCGAAGACTACCCGTTCGAGGTTCAGAAATTCGATAAGCCCTGCGGCCTCTGCGGCGCGGAAAACGTTTACCTCGACGAAGTCATTCTGGATGACAAGGGCGGGCGCATGTTCGTCTGCTCCGACAGCGACTATTGCGAGGAGCGCTGCGCCGAAGGGCATCGCGGCCCGATGGCGGCCGATCCGGCCGCGTCCGAGATCGGCGGGACCAACCTTCAGGAGACGGTCCGATGAACGCATTTGTATCGGAAGATCCACTTCTGCAGGTTCACAATGTCACCCGCTACTATGGCGACCGGATCGGCTGCGCCGATGTCTCGTTCGATCTTTGGCCCGGAGAAGTGCTTGCGATCGTGGGGGAAAGCGGATCCGGCAAGACGACGTTGCTCAACTGCCTCTCGACCCGTCTCGCCCCGACGACGGGGGCAATCGAATACCGGATGCGCGACGGCGCGATGCGCAATCTCTATCAGCTGACGGAAGCGGAACGGCGTCTTCTGATGCGCACGGATTGGGGCTTCGTGCACCAGAATGCGGCCGATGGTCTGCGCATGACGGTGTCCGCAGGTGCCAATGTCGGCGAACGTTTGATGGCCGTCGGCGAGCGCCATTACGGCAACATCCGCTCCACGGCGGATGACTGGCTCGGGCGGGTGGAAATCGACAGCGACCGGATTGACGACGATCCCCGGTCCTTTTCCGGCGGCATGCGTCAGCGCCTGCAGATTGCCCGCAACCTCGTGACACATCCCCGGCTTGTCTTCATGGACGAGCCGACCGGCGGACTGGACGTTTCGGTTCAGGCACGGCTTCTCGACCTGCTGCGCCGCCTTGTCTCCGACCTTGGACTGTCCGTCGTGATCGTCACGCATGATCTCGCCGTCGCCCGTCTGCTGTCGCACCGGATCATGGTCATGCGCCACGGCAATGTCATCGAGGCCGGTCTGACCGATCAGGTGCTTGACGATCCCAGGGAGCCTTATACCCAGCTCCTCGTGTCCTCCATCCTTCAAGTCTGAGTGAGGTATCCATGCCTGTCCGTCTCTATCTCAACGGTGTCTCCAAGTCCTTCACCATGCATCTGCAGGGAGGAACCGTGATCCCGGTTGTCGACAAGGTGGAATTCTCCGTCAACGCGGGCGAGTGCGTCGTTCTCGGCGGCCCGTCCGGCGCCGGCAAAAGCTCTATCCTGAAGATGATTTACGGCAATTACCGCTGTGAAACGGGCCAGATCCTGGTCACGATCGGCGACGACATCATCAATATCGCCGCTTCCGAGCCACGCGAGATTCTCAGATTGCGCGAGGACACGATCGGCTATGTCAGTCAGTTCCTGCGCACTATTCCGCGCGTTTCGGCCGAGGAAGTCGTGGCGGAACCACTGGTGGCGCAAGGGTCCGGTGAGGCCGAAGCGGTTGAAAAGGCCCGTGGTCTGCTCGCCCGGCTGAATGTTCCCGAAAGGCTCTGGACCCTGCCGCCGGCGACCTTTTCCGGCGGGGAGCAGCAGCG
>JBCDEN010000798.1:0-2001 GCA_039179715.1 Pseudomonadota bacterium | reverse complement strand
GGACACCGTGCTGTTTCGTTACACCATGACAACGATCGCGCTCGTTGTGCTGGTCGGTGTCTTTACCGCGATCATAGGTACGGGAACGGCATGGCTTGTCACGATGACACGCTTTCCCGGGGTCCGGTTTTTCGAGATCGCTCTGGCGCTTCCGTTTGCGTTTCCCGCCTATGTGATGGGCTATGCCTATACCGATTTCCTGGATCACCCGGGAGCCGTGCAGACAACGCTCAGATCCGTCACCGGATGGGGTCCGAGAGACTACTGGTTCCCGGAGATAAGGAGTGTCGAAGGCGCGGCGATCATGCTCACGCTGGTTCTTTACCCCTATGTCTATCTCCTGGCACGAGCAGCTTTCCTGCAGGAATCGGCAACGGCCAATCTCGCGGCGCGTTCCATGGGGCGAAACGCCTGGAGTGCATTCTTTTCGGTGTCGCTTCCCATGGCCCGGCCTGCGATCGCGGGCGGTGTGCTGCTGGCGGTGATGGAAACGATCGCCGATTTCGGAACCGTCAGCTATTTCGGCATCCAGACATTTGCGACCGGCATCTATACAAGCTGGTTCTCGCTTGCCGACCGCGCCGGGGCCGCGCAACTCGCCCTGTGCCTTCTGACCTTTGCGCTCTGCCTTGCCGTTCTGGAACGCACCCAGCGCGGCGCGGCCAGAAACTACCATGCGGGCAAGAGATTCGAACGCATTCCGCCTGCAAGCCTGACCGGGTGGCCACGCATCGGCGCAATGCTGGCCTGCGCCACACCCGTGTTCTTCGGGTTTGTCCTGCCACTTGTGCTTCTGTTCACGATGAGTTTCGAGTCCGAGCAGGATCTCTTTTCCAGCCGCTATATCGGTTTCATTCAGAACTCGCTCATCCTGGCCTCGGTGGCGGCCGTGGTGACGGTCGGGTCAGCCGTTCTGCTTTCCTTCAATGTGCGGCTTAATCCATCGAGGCTTTCCAGGACTGCGGCGCATATCAGCCGGATCGGCTACGCAGTCCCGGGCGGTGTCATCGCGGTCGGTCTGCTGGTCCCGTTCGCGTTTCTCGACAATTCGATCGATGCCTACATGAGGTCGGCCTTCGACATCTCAACGGGGCTTATCTTCACCGGGACGATCACGGTGCTCGTGATGGCTTATGTGGTCAGGTTCATGGCGGCCGCGCTCAATACGGTTGATGCAGGCATGTCGACAATCAACCCGTCAACCGATGCGGTTGCGCGGACCCTGGGACGATCGCCTCTTCGCATGCTGTGGAGCGTTCATGTGCCGATCTTGCGTCCAACCGTCCTGACGGCGCTGCTCGTCGTGTTCGTAGATGTCATGAAGGAACTGCCCGCGACGCTGATCATGCGCCCGTTCAACTTCGACACGCTGGCGGTTCAGGCCTATCGGCTTGCCACCGACGAGAGACTGGAAGGTGCAGCCGTGCCGTCCCTGGTGATCGTGGCAGTCGGCCTGCTGCCCGTGATCATCGTCTGCAAGTCGCTCGCAAAGCGGCGCGTGACCTCCCGGAGCCTTGCCAAAGATCCGCAGATGCCGGGCTGACACAAAAGCTGTGCCGGTCCGGGGTGTGAAGTCTCGGACCCGATCAGCAGCGATCGGTCTCTCAGCGTTTTAAGCCGCGATCCACGGGCTTCAAATCAATCGAATGATGCGAAACAAAAATCCCCCGTGAACAGGCGTCCACGGGGGATAATTACGTCAGAACGATTTCGGCTGAATTACTTCCAGCCAGCTTCGTTCAGGACCTTCTGAGCGGCCGGAACGTTGGCGGCAATCTTGGATGCGTCGACATCATCCGGCTTGAAGAAACCGAGCTGTGCAACAGACGGGCTCAGTCCGACGCCCGGAACGGCCGGGTACTCATCGTTGCCTGCAGAGAAGTACTGCTGTGCCTGATCGGACGCGAGATACTCAAGGAACTTGATTGCGTTTTCCTTGTTCGGCGCGTTCTTGGCAACACCGCCACCCGACAGGTTCATGTGAGCGCCGATGCTCTCCTG
>JBCDEN010000178.1:0-7244 GCA_039179715.1 Pseudomonadota bacterium | reverse complement strand
CGAGATCAACTTCGGTCTGTAAGGGAGGGGTATCATGACACAGTATTACAACCTCACGACTCCGATCCAGGTGGACGGTCCTCCCGAGGAAGGCATGCCGCTGCCCTTCGGCGACCGCGGACGGACGAGCGGATCGACGGTGAACCGTCTCGTCGGCCGGTTCGGAAACGGACAGTTCGGGCCGATCTACATCGGCGCCACTGCCGGGATCGCCCTGACGGCCGGGACCATCGCCTTCCTGATCATCGGTCTGAATTTCTGGGCCCAGGTCGGTTGGGATCCGAACCAGTTTGTGCGTCAGCTGTTCTGGCTGTCGCTCGAGCCGCCTCCCGCCGAATACGGCATGGGTCTCGCACCGCTCAGCGAGGGCGGCTGGCACACCATCGCCGGGTTTTTCCTGACGGTGTCGGTTCTGACCTGGTGGCTCCATATTTTCCGCAGGGCCTGGGCCCTGGAGCTCGGCTGGCATGTGCCCGTGGCCTTCGGAGCCGCCATCTGGCTGTTTCTGGTCCTCGGCTTCATACGGCCGCTTCTGATGGGCTCCTGGTCGGAAGCCGTGCCCTACGGCATCTTTAGCCATCTCGATTGGACGAACCTGTTTTCGCTGAACTACGGAAACCTGTTCTACAATCCGTTCCATGCGCTCTCGATTGTATTCCTTTACGGATCGGCGCTGCTGTTCGCGATGCATGGTGCGACGATCCTTGCTGTCGGACGCTATGGCGGCGAGCGGGAAATCGAACAGATCACCGACCGGGGTACGGCTTCGGAGCGCGCGGCCCTGTTCTGGCGCTGGACCATGGGTTTCAACGCGACGATGGAATCGATTCACAGGTGGGCCTGGTGGTTTGCGATCCTCTGCCCGATCACGGGAGGCATCGGTATCCTGCTCACCGGCACCGTGGTTGACGACTGGTTTGCCTGGGGCGTCAAACACGGGCTCGCGCCGGAGTAGGCCGGCCGGACACGCAAGCAGCAAGTGACAGAATGCCCGGTCCGCGATGGCCGGGCATTTCTTTTTGCCTGAGGATTTGAAAAACACGCCGTCCGGGCTGCTGCGCCCGGCAGAAACAGGTCCGCGTCAATGCTTGCGCGCAGCCGGCCGGAAAGCGGAGACCGGACGAACCACTGTTTTTTGCAAGGCTCTGGTGTCAGTCGGGTAAGATCAGCTCTGGCTCGCGAGCGGTTTCGTTAGCCGGCACAGCAAAAGCAATGTGTAGATGTTCGGATCTCCGTCGGCAGCGCAGTTTGCAAACGCCGTCAGACCTTGCAATCGCGAGGATGCCGCCTGACGGGATTGGACCTGCAGACCAGTTGGGTGAAAATTGATTTACCGCAGCAATCACTTCAGAAGATTGGCGAAAACACCCGCGCTGTCTTTGCCGAAGGCGTTCAGATAGAAGCGTTTCCCGACGGCCGTGTCTTCGAGCGTAACCCCACCGCTTTGCCAGCGAACAAGCAGATAGGGTGCATCGGCGGGTAGCCTCTTGACCATGCGAAGCCGTTTCAGCGCCGGCATGGCACCACGCACAAAACCGCCCTTGTTGCCGTCGAACCTGGCAATGAGATTGCCGGTCTCGCTGTCGTGGACCGAGATCTCCCCGGCTCGCACCTGATGCAAGGTTATCGTGCGCTGTGCCACCGGTTCTCCCAGATCAATGGCGTCCTGCTGGGTGACAGCGGTGTTGGAGAAATAAACAAGCACGACACTCAGTGCCATGACACCTGCAAGCAGACCCAACGTTCCCTTTGAAAACATCTGCCTGCGATCATCTGTTGCTGTGGTACCGGACATCTGTCTAACCTCCCGCGCTTCTGGCAGCGCTTGCGGAAAATGGATTGTCTTCAAAGGCGAGGCCGGGAAAGCGTTCCAGGTAGATTCGGAACCATGGGGTAAACGCCTCGGGGGTTTGCGCAACTTCCCTGTGCAGGTCGTCGGGACGTATCCAGCGCACTGCTTCGACTTCTTCCGGGTTTGGCTGAACCGCCAGCCGGGCCCGGTCAACGTGAGCGGTGAACATCGTCACCCGCTCGTGCTCGCTGAGACCCTGCCCGACGCTCGCTGCGTACTCGACGGTCTGGTGTCTGGTAAGCGGCACCGTAAACCCGAGCTCCTCCATGAGCCGCCTTTCGGCGCAGGCTTCGACAGCCTCGTCCCAATGGGGATGGCTGCAGCACGTATTGGCCCACTGGCCGCCGCAATGATATTTGCTGGCCGCGCGCTTTTGGATCAGGACAAAGTCACCATCGAACACAAAGACCGAAACCGCGAGATGCAGCTGGCCCTGGACATGCGCCGCCAGTTTTTCGATCGGGTAAAGTGTCCCGTCACTGGCGACGGCTGGTATGATGCTGTTGCTGTCCATTTCCTTCATGGTCCGCTATCGGAACTTACGCCACAGCCCGCGCAAGGGCGCATTGCGACCACAAGGCGCACAGGGCTTGGGAAAGATGACGGATATCGGCATCGGTGTGCAGGGGTGTCGGCGTGATCCGAAGCCGCTCGGTCCCGACCGGAACGGTGGGATAGTTGATCGGCTGCACATAGATGCCGAAATCAGCCAGCAGCACGTCCGAAATCCATTTGCACTTGGATGCATTGCCAACGAGAACCGGCACGATGTGGCTGGGATTTTCCATGTGCGGTATGCCCCGGCTATCGAGCGCTGCCCTGACCTTCGCGACGGTTTCCTGATGCCTGCGCCGCTCTGTCGAGCTTTCCTTCAGGTATCGGATCGAAGCCGTTGCGCCGGCGGCAAGCGCGGGCGGCAATGCCGTCGTGAAAATGAACCCCGATGCGAAGGAACGGACGAAATCCACCAGGACAGTCGGCCCGGTAATGTAGCCACCCATCACCCCGAAGGCCTTGCCCAACGTGCCTTCGATGACGGTCAGACGGTCCATCAGACCTTCGCGTTCTGCAACACCGCCACCGCGCGGGCCGTACATGCCGACGGCATGAACTTCGTCGAGATAGGTGATAGCGCCGAAATCGTCCGCGACATCGCAGATCTCCTCGATCGGCGCGATGTCCCCGTCCATGGAATAGACGCTCTCGAAGGCCACCAGTTTCGGCGCCTTTGGATCGTCTGCCGCCATCAGCTCCCGCAAGTGTTTGGGATCATTGTGCCGGAACAGGCGTTTCTGGCATCGCGAATGGCGAATGCCCTCGATCATCGAGGCGTGATTGAGGGCGTCGGAGTAAACGATGATACCGGGGATCTTCGCCAGCAGCGTCCCGAGTGCCGCCCAGTTGGAAACATACCCTGATGTAAAGATCAGCGCGGCTTCCTTGGCGTGGAGATCAGCCAGTTCCCGCTCCAGGAGCACATGATAGTGGTTCGTGCCGGATATGTTGCGCGTGCCGCCGGCGCCCGCGCCGCATTTTTCGATGATCTCCGTCATCCGGCTTGTAACGACGGGGTTCTGACCCATGCCGAGATAATCGTTGGAGCACCACACCGTGACCTCGCGGGTATCGCCCTGTTCGTCGTAAAAGGTTGCCCTTGGAAACCGCGAGCAATGACGTTCGAGCTCGGCAAAGATCCGGTAGTTTCCGGCGGTATGCAATTCGGAGAGAGCAGTCTCCATGTGCTCAAGAATGTTCATAGGCCTCTCCTCTTCCTTTTCCAGGTCCGCGCCAGGGGGCATCCGCCTGCCGTTTCGCGCCCGCGCCGACAGATGCCTGGTTTGTCTGTTTTGCTTGAAGCCCGGTATCGGACCGGACCGCCTTTGGAACGGCCCAGCGCCAGAGCAAAACGTCTGAAACGGGCAGTACCAGAATGAGATGTTCGAAGATCGCGAGCGCCATGAAGGTCGCCAGCAGAATGTGACCGACAACGGAGTAATCGGGATCTGCCCGCAACGCCCCAACGCACAGGGTGGCAAATATGCCCGCAGCCGCAACAAGCAGCACGGGAAAGAGCAGCGTCGTCCGGCCCGTGTTGAAATAGGATTTCAAATGCTCGATCGCGGGCGGCATCAACCGGCTGACGGCGTGACGCGCTCCCAGAAAGATCAGCAATTTGGATGAAATGCGCATGCCCCACAAAAGGCCGAAGGTGGCCAGTCCGAAAGGATTGTCACCACCCGACAACGTCAGCCACAGGAAGATGCCGGTCACGAGGATCGCGATCTCATGGTGACAAACCGCCATCCAGGCAGCCTTGAAACGGGCGAAGCCGGAAAGTCCTGGAGGACACTCTGCCTTAAGGCGGCCCGTCACCAGGCCGGTCAGGAATGTCGTTTCGTGCCAGGCCCAGACAAGCAGGGCGCCAAAGAAACCCGCATAAGATCCCAGAGGCGTCAGCTGACGGCTGCCATAGTACATGAGAATGAAACCGAGAACGCCGATGATGGTCACCAGCGGCAGCAGCTGCCAGGGCTCCAGGTTCCGTCTGGTCCACCAATGCACCATCGCGAGCACGAGCCCGGTCGACAGCCACCATGTACCGATGGCTATCAGAATTGCTGTGACCGGGTTCGCGAGACCTTCCATATTCACCTCACCAGACAGGCTGCAGGCGGGACGTTTCCGGCAGGTCGTTCTTCTTCGTCGGCAACATGTAAAGGCGCAGGAAATTCACGCCGGCGGCAAGTCCCCACCAGGCTTTGCCGATCATGCCGGTGACCCCGCCCCTTGCGGAGGCGGCCTGCATGTTGCGATTGATGCGTTCCATGCGGCGAAACCCTTCAAGCATGGCCGGATTGTCCAGATCGAGCACCAGCGGGAAGCATTGCTGCGAGATTTCGGACGTGAGCCGGAAGACCTGCATGTCGTAGTCTTCGATATCGACGTCCAGAGCCTCATGAAAGGCCGGGCGCATGTGATCGCGCACATACATCGTCGCAAAGACCGCAAGCAGGAAGAACTTGATCCAGAGCTTGTTGCGACCTTCGGTCAGCCGTTTGTCCGAACGGATGATCAGCGAGAAGGCTTCGCCATGCGAGAACTCGTCGTTACACCACTCCTTGAACCACTTGAATATCGGGTGGAAGCGCTTGTCGGGATGCTTTTCCAGATGCCGGTAGATTGTGATGTAGCGCGCATAACCGATCTTCTCTGAAAGATAGGTCGCGTAGTAGATGAACTTCGGCTTGAAGTAGGTGTATTTCTTGGCCTTGGCCAGAAAGCCCATATTGACACCGATGCCGAAGTCCTTCAGCGCGTCGTTGATGAAACCTGCGTGGCGGGATTCGTCCCGGCTCATGTAGCCAAAGAGCTCGCAGATCTCCTTGTTCTTTCCGCGCCGTTTCATTTCCTTGTAGAGGACGCAGCCGGAAAACTCGGAGGTGAGAGACGAGACGAGGAAATCGATGAGTTCTTCCCTGAGCGCATCCGGCAGGGCATCAAGATCGATATCCTCCCATGCTTCGTTCCGTTTGAAATGACCCCGGTTCGGGTCGCTGCGCATCTGGGAAATCAGAGCGTCCCACTCCTCGCGGACCGGCTCGACATCGATCTTGTCCATTTCATCGAAATCGGTCGTGTAGAAGCGCGGCGTCAGCATGGTCGACACCATGGCACTGCGGGTCGTGTCGTTCTGGGCTGTCTCGCGTTTTGCGAGCGTCGGCTCGTTGGCGGCAAGGTCTTTCGGGGATACGGTCTTGTTCATGACAGCGCCCTTTCGGTGAAGCTGAACTCACACAGTTCCATGAATTCGAAATCGCCAGTTGCCCGGGTCCAGGCACGCTCCAGCCCGCTCGCACGATGGATCGTGGCCTGGCGTTGGAAACTCTGGCTTTCGCCGTAGGGAACCGAAACCGGAGCGCCGTGCACGAACACCTCGTCACCCGGATGCACGATCTCCCCGTTGTCGAAGCGCAAGTGAGCGCCAAGCTGATCGAACGTGTTGTTGATCTCCACGGTGCAGTCGACCGTTTCCTTGTGTCTCAAGAGTGCAAACAGAGGGTTCATTGGCATGCTCCTTTCTGAAGCCCGCTACGGAGTGCGCGCCGCATTGGCGCTTCCGCGAAATGATTGGAACGAGGAGCGCTTTCTGGCTCCATCCCGCCAATCCGGTTTGAAATCTCAGCGACCATCCTTCCGTCTCATTCCGCCGCGACCACGGATGCCGTATCCGGATCCGGCTTTTTGCCCGGCATGGAATGCGTCACCTTCGGATGGCCCGAGTTTGCAGCGGCGTACTGCGTGAAGGCCGAGACGAGAATGTCGGCGACATTCTTGACGTCGGGCAGACAGATCAGGCTCGGTTCCACATCTGAAAAACGCCATCCGCGGACATGCGGCCACTGCACCAGCCAGGACATCCGGTGGCCGGGCAGCAGCTGCAGAGCCAGATTGCCGGACGCGCCGCTCAAGTGTCCGAGCGCGATGGTATTGATCTGCTTGAACGGCAGATTGAGGGTCATCGACAAGGCCACGCCGAACCTCATCACGACCCGTTTGTTGGTCACGGTGTAGAGCGTGGTTTTGTGAACCGCCCACGCATAGAGCCAGATCAGGCCGAAAAGGACCATGGACGCGAACACGAGCAGGACGACGGGAACCACAAGCGCTGCCAGAGGTTCACCGTCGGACCATCCGGCGTAGACGGACCAGCTGGCCAGCACCAGAAAATAGCCCGCAATCCACCGGGACTTCAGCACATGACGGGCGACAAGCAGGCGCGACGGTTTTCCCTGCCAGAGTATTTTCTCGCCCTCGGGCAGGTAGCCCGGCAAGCCGGAAACAGGTTCGATCTCGTGCTCGCGAACAACAAACTGTCTCACAGCCACGGCTCCTCACGGCCACGGACGGCATAGAGGTGACCGCTGCCGTAGTAGGCAGTGATCTTGTCTTCCTCCAGGCGCGTGACCAATTCGGGTTTGGCCAGCTTCGGAACATCAGCGAACTGTTCCGACGTGATGGCATGGACGTAAAGATGAAGCTTGCGTGCCCGTCCTTCCTTGATGACAACGAAGTTGTTGGGCAGCAGGACGGTCGCGCCGCCTTCAAGCTCGATCTCGTAGTACCGGATCAGGTGCTCGGACCGGTCGACCCAGACATCCTTGACGGTACCGGCAGGCTGACCGTCACAGCCGATCACCGTCATTCCCATTGGATCGGTTTCCCCTGCGGCAATGGAAAATCCCTCATCCGTGCGCATCGGCACGATGCGGGCATCGCCATGGGCGGTCAGGTCGGGAATGTCCTTGCGCTCCGCCCAGGAGCCGGGACCGACACCGGCCAGCATCGGGTTGCCGGTCGGCTCGTATGGATATCCCGGGCCTCTGGCAACCTT
>JBCDEN010000300.1:0-5726 GCA_039179715.1 Pseudomonadota bacterium | reverse complement strand
CCGGACAGGAATCGTCCGGGAACGACGCGGGCGGCCGTGATCATCATCGCGATTGCGCCACCGCCGATGAACTCGATCAGGGACAGGTAGATCGTGAACTGTGTTGCGTCCAACAGCTGGAACAGGACGATCCCGAATGGCTTTCCCAAAAGTTCTGCGAACAGGTCCTTCATCGCACCACCTTCCACCTGAACAGACGGTCATGCAGGAGACGCAACGCGGTTTTGAACATCAGCGACATGAACACATAGATCATGGTCAGGGTGAAAAAGACCTCGAAGGACCGGAAACTGCGGCTGTCGATGAAGACGCCGGCCCATGTCAGATCGGTCACGCCGATTTCCGAAATCACGCCCGTCGTCAGGAACAGAAAGATGAACTGGCTGTTGAGCGACGGATACATGGCGGCAACGGCCTGCGGCAGGCTGACCTTGATGAAGCTCAGCCATTTCGGAATTCCGAGCGCGTCCGCAGCTTCGCCCTGACCGGTATCGATCGATGCCAGCCCGGCCCGCAGGATTTCCGCGAAATAGGCCGAGAAGTTCACCGAGAGCGCCAGAAGGGCATGACCCCAGAAGGGCCACTGGTAGCCGAACAGAAGCGGCAGTCCGAATGCGATGAAAAACATCTGAACGATGAGCGGTGTGTTGCGGATGAACTCCACCCATGCCGTTGCCAACTGCATCAGAACCGGGATCCGGTAGTGCCGGAATGCGGCAAGCAGAAGCGCGGCGAGGAAGCCGAAAAGCCCCCCGCTGATCGTCAGAATTCCGCTGACAAGCGCACCCTGAAAGAGCAACCAGAGATATTCAGGATTCCGATAGATTTCAAAAAATCTCAGATCAGCCACGTGGACTGATCCGTCAATGCGTAACTCTTCAAGGACGCCCCCAACCCAAAAAACGGTTTTGGGTTTGCTTTGCAACGGGCGTGCCAAACAGAAAAGAGCGCAGCGGGCGGCGCTAAGCCTGACATAAGGGCAATATCAGCGTCATCGGCGCTCAGAAAAAAGGCAGCCAGCAAAACAAATAGCCAGATGCGACCGCCAGATGCATGGCGAAGCCGGCAAGCGGCACAAATCGAATTCAGTCCAGAAACGACCAGGTATCCGCGCCGTCGAAATGGCGCAGACCGATGGCCTCGATCGTTCCTGGCGCTGCGAGCTGCAGATTGACAGCCATGCGGCCCATGTGATCGCCGGCGATCGTTACATAGTGGGTCGTCGACCCGCAGGTCCTGCAGGTATGGAAGGCGAGTTGTCGGTCGCCGCGCGAATAGGCAAGCGTCGCATCCGGCGCCGCGAATATCGTGATATCCACTTCCAGACCGTGGCCCCATACAGAGCCAAGACGGCGGCAGATGGTGCAGTTGCAGGCGACGGCGTGGCGGGGCTGCGACCTCATTTCATAGGACACGGCGCCGCAGTGACACGTGCCCCTGATCGGAAGCGCAACCCCGGCAGTCGTGCGCTTCTCCGTCACTTTTATTCCAGGCCGATTTTCTGTTTCAGGAGGTCGTTCACGGCCTGCGGATTGGCCTTGCCCCTGGAGGCTTTCATGACCTGACCGACAAACCAGCCGACAAGGTTCGGCTTTTCCTTGGCCTGCTCGACCTTGTCCGGGTTGGCAGCCAGGATCTCGTCGACAATCGCCTCGATCGCGCCCAGATCCGTGACCTGTTTCATGCCGCGCTCTTCCACGATCCTTGCCGGGTCGCCGCCTTCGGTCCAGACGATCTCGAACAGGTCCTTGGCAATCTTGCCGGAAATGGTTCCCGCCTTGATTAGATCGATGATGGACCCGAGTTGATCAGCGGACACCGGACTTTCGGAAAGATCCTTGCCTTCCTTGTTGAGGCGGCCAAACAATTCGTTGATGACCCAGTTGGCGGAAAGCTTCGCGTCGCGTCCCCTGGCAACATTTTCGAAGAAATCGGCGGATGCCTTTTCGGCAACCAGAATGTCGGCATCATAGGCGGTCAGTCCGTAGTCGCTGATAAACCGGGCCTTCTTGTCGTCCGGCAGTTCGGGCAGATGGCCGGACAGGTCATCCACGAATTCCTGCGTGAATTCCATCGGCAGCAGGTCGGGATCGGGGAAGTAACGGTAGTCGTGCGCCTCTTCCTTGGAGCGCATGGACCGCGTCTCGCCCTTGACCGCGTCGAAGAGCCGGGTTTCCTGATCGATCTCGCCGCCGTCCTCCAAAATGCCGACCTGACGGCGCGCTTCATATTCGATCGCCTGACCGACAAAACGGATCGAGTTGACGTTCTTGATCTCGCAGCGTGTGCCGAAGTCACCGCCGGGACGGCGCACCGACACGTTGACATCCGCGCGCATGGACCCCTGATCCATGTTGCCGTCACATGTGCCGAGGTAACGCAGGATCGTGCGCAGCTTCGTCAGATAGGCCTTGGCCTCGTCCGAGGATCTGAGGTCCGGCTTGGAAACGATCTCCATCAGCGCGACGCCGGACCTGTTGAGATCGACAAACGACATGCTCGGATGCTGATCGTGCAGGGATTTGCCTGCGTCCTGCTCAAGATGCAGGCGCTCAACCCCGATCTCGACCCGCTCGTCCGGCATGTCGAGAAGGATCTTGCCCTCACCGACAATCGGCTGTTTGAACTGCGAGATCTGATAGCCCTGAGGCAGATCGGGATAAAAATAGTTCTTGCGGTCGAACACGGATTTCAGATTGATCTCTGCCTTCAGGCCAAGCCCCGTTCGGATCGCCTGGCGCACACATTCCTCGTTAATGACCGGCAGCATTCCGGGCATGGCCGCGTCAACGAGGCTGACATTGTCATTCGGGTCCTTGCCGAATTCGGTCGAGGCACCGGAAAAGAGCTTGGCTTCGGACGTGACCTGCGCATGGACTTCCATGCCGATCACGATCTCCCAATCGCCGGTCGCGCCCTTGATGAATTTCTTCGGGTCGGGTGTGCGTACGTCGACAATCGTCATCTTCGTCAAAAATCCTGTTCTGTTCGATTTCACGCACGCGATCAGGGAGGTCGGCAGGCATGCTGCGGCGCGAATTTCTAGCTGCCTGATGACCTATTCGGGAATTGCGCCGGCTGCAAGAGTTTCCTTGTGTGCCGCACCAGCTTTCGCACAAAGCGCCGTGTTTTCGCGCAGGGCCCCCAAGAACAATGCCTTCAAGCGCAGGATCGCAAGAATACGGTCGCAGCACGGGCGTCCGCATTCCGGTCCAGACTATTCCACATCGGGGTTGTGCGCGTTGCCCGTACGCATGATGAAGCCGATTAGAACAGCAACGGCCTGATAGAGTTCGATGGGAATTTCCTGATCGATTTCGATCTGTGAGAGCGCTTCGGCCATCATCGGGTTCTGCTCAATTGGCACTCCGGCCTCGCGCGCGAGCTTTTCGATCTGTTCGGCGACCGAACCGCCTCCTTTCGCGGTGACGACAGGCGCGCCCTCGTTCTCGTATCGGAGCGCAACGGCGAGTTTCTTTTCCGGCTTGTCTCCCGGCTCCATCGTCTCCTCCTCAGGATTGCCTGTCGACAAGGGCTCCGTACCTGGCGGCTGCCTTGGGAGGCAGTCCCCGCACCAGACGGAACTCCTGCAAATCTAGACCGGCATCGGCAAAAGACGCCATCATGGTCTCTTCAAGTGCCTTCAGACTGTCGAACGTCGTGGACCGTTCCACCCAGAGGCTGACAAAGGTGCCGCCGCCGCGCAGGCTGACGGCGGCTTCCACCGGTCCTGTCGCCGTCAGGTCCATCGCAAATCGGAGCCGCCAGGCCGGTTCATTGCCGTCGTCTTCTTGCTGGCCGTTGCCGTCGCGGCCGACCTGCAATTGCAAAACGCCGGTTTCCTGACCCAGAGCCAGGGGCAGTTCGACGACAAGGTCCATGGGGCGCGATGAGGCCTGAGCGCGCTCGTCCCCCACCAGTCCGGTATTGACGAGTTGGGTCATCCTGACACGCGCAAGGGCCGCGTCGGTTTCCTTCAGCATCGCCTGCAGGATCTGGGGCGTGGTTCCGGGCAGGAAACCCCGGCCGCCCTGTTGGGCCTGTGGCTGCGGTGACTCCTGCCGAGAAGGCGGTTTGGGCTGCGCGGCGGGCCGTGTGACCTGTGCCTCGGCTCCCAATTGCTGCAACAGCGATCTGAATGACATCAGCACAGACTTGAGATCCGTTGGAGCGCCTTGCGTGTTCCCGCGCGGAAACGCGGCTGTCGCTTCGTGAAACTGTCCGGACATGCGGATGGATTGCTGGATGTCGCCAGCGGAAAGACTTTGTGCCGGGTTCAGGCGCAAGCCGAGGATCTGCTGCATCGCCCTGACCACCGGGTCCGGCAAAGACACCTTTCCGCTGCCTTGCGCAGCCATCAGGTTTCCAACCTGGGCAAACAGGGTGCCGAGCCCGGACTGCTGTTCGCCGAGCGCCTGAAAAGCCTGACGGGCGGGCTGACTTGCCGTTTTTGTCCCTGTTGCGGCACCCATGTTCACAAGATCTGCCGCCCGGTGCACCGTCCCGGACGCCGAGGACTGGTAGGACTGGTGCTGCGCAACGCGCAGGCTCTCTCCTGCGGGCGGCTGGGCTTTGGGTTGCGGACCGGCGGCGACGGGAACCCCCGGTGCAGACGGTGCCGTATTCGCGGTAGCGCGGACCGAGGGCTGCGGGAAATCAGCCGCCACACCACCCGGTTTGGCAGCGGAGGTGCCGGGGCCGGCAACCGCTGCCGGGATTGGTGAGGGTTTTTCGGCACCTGAAGGCAGCGACCCGATCGCAGCCCGACCCGGTGCGACCGGTTGAGAAGCGACCGGAGCAGACACAGCCGGAGGCGGACCCTGCGGCGCGAGCGCCGTGTTCGGAGCAGCGCCGGTTGAAGACGATGCAGGCGTCGCGGCAGCTCCTGGGGTGACGGGCGGCAGATTTGCATGTTGCGGCGCTGACTGCTGGCTTGCAGTGGGCTTTATTCCTCCAGCCGAATTTGCTTGCGGTGCCAGTGTTGCAGGCTTCGCAGCCGCTTCGCCTTCTTGAGAAGGCACGGCTGATACAGCAGCGGACGACGGATTGGCCATTGCCCGAAGCGGTGCCGGTGCGACGGGATTGCCCGTCGGTTGCAGGTTTGCCCGCGGCTGTGCCGAGGCGGGAGGATTTCCGGTCACGGGCGCAGAAGACCGGACCGGAGGTGCCGCAGCCTGTGTCTGACTTGAAGCGGATGACAAAACGCGCGCAGGTGCCACGGGCTCGCTCCCCGCAGCGGCGTTGCCGCGCGCGGCGGCGTCAGCGGCAGCGACACCGGCGGTGTTCGAAGACACACCCATTCCGGATTTGGCTGCAACGGGAAGCGGCGTTGCGCCGGAAGGGGCACCCGAGGGCGGACGGCTCCCGGCAACAACCGGATCCGGCCGCGCTCCTTGAACGGCCTCTTGCGCGACAGCCCGGGCCGCTTGCGGCGCCGAAGCTGCCGGAGCTGCGGTTTGCCGTGCCGTACCTGCGGCCTGTTGCACGGCCGCACCCTTGAAGTCCACCCCCTGTTGTGCAGGCGCGCCTTGCACCGGTTGCCGGCTTGTGGCCGGTGCAGCGCGTGCGGCCGGCGTGCTCTGTTCTCCCTGTGTCACTTGAGGTAAAGCGGCCCCACTCACGGCTTGCGGTGCCGGTGCCTGACCCGGTGCCGATCTGCCCGGCAATGGCGGCGGTTGCGGTGCTGTTTGCTGCGGCGGTTGCGGTGCTGTTTGCTGCGGCGGTTG
>JBCDEN010000089.1:0-9733 GCA_039179715.1 Pseudomonadota bacterium | reverse complement strand
GACAGGGATCTGTGGTATCTCGCCGGGCGCTGTGTCGACACGCAGACGGTGAAGGTCTACCGGGCCGACCGCGTGCGCGATCTTGAAATCAGCGGCATGTTCTTCCGGCCAGACAAGACGTTTTCGATCAAGACGCTGCTCGGTGGCGCCTGGCTATCGCAGGCCATGCGCCGGTGGGAACAGGAAGAGGAAATCGCCAAGATCCTGATCACCGCGCAACAGGCCAGGAAACTGAGTGCGGACTGGTACTACCGGCATGCGGTGTTCACGCCCGCCGGTGACGGCAAGATCCTGCTGAGTATCCCGAGCACGGACCGGGCCCGCATTCTGCCGCTTGTCAGATGGCTCGGGCCGGGCGCCGAGCTCCTGTCGCCGGACGCTCTTCGCGTGGAATTCGCCTCAGAGCTTGCCGCGCTGACATCGCTTTACGGCGGCGGGACAAGCGCCGGATAATCAGCCGAGGAAATAAAGACCGGCAAACCCGGCGAGCCCGACAAAGATGCGCCACCAGGCAAAAGGGGCAAAGCCGTGCCGGGAGACGAAATCCAGGAGGCCCTTCACCACGAAGACGCCGGAAATGAACGACGCCACGAAACCGATGGTGATGAGCATGGCATCGTCGGCGGACAGAACATTGCGGTTCTTGTAGAGATCATAGGCGAAAGCGCCGGCCATGGTCGGCATGGCCAGGAAGAACGAGAACTCGGCGGCCGAACGCTTGTCGGTTCCCATCAGCAAAGCGCCGGCGATGGTCGCGCCGGAGCGGGACACGCCGTGAACCATGGCAAGGCACTGGCAGAAACCGATCTTCAGGCACAGCGACAAGGGATAGTCCATCACGTTGGTGTAGCGCGGCTTCAGCGGCAACCGGTCGATCCAGAGCAGGATGACGCCGCCCACCAGCAGCGTGGTGCAGATGAGGGACGGTGTTTCAAACAGCACTTCCTTGATGAAACTGTGCAGCATGACACCGATCACGGCAGCCGGAAGGAAGGCGATCAGAATACCGGCAACAAACCGGCGGCTGGCCGGATCGCTCGGCAGCGAGATCGCGAGATTCCACAATCTGGCAAAATAGACCGAGAGAATCGCGAGAATCGCTCCCAGCTGGATCAGCACCTCGAATGTCTTTCCAGTGCTTTCAAATCCCAGAAAATGACCGAGAAGAAGGAGGTGTCCCGTTGAGGACACGGGTATGAATTCCGTCAGTCCTTCGACAATTCCCAAAATAAGCGCATTTACAATCGTTTGGCCGTCCATTGGATATCTGTCTCCAGCAGGCGTTGAAAATTCCAGCACCGGACCGGCAATCATTCGCGGCCCGGCATTTGCGCGGCGGCTGCCTATTTGCAGGACCAATTTCCCCACGTCAAACCCTTGATAACCATATGTGAGGCAAACTGGTTCAAGAATTCTTAGTCTTGCCACAGTTCGGGCTCTAAACCCTTTCATGCTCACGCTTTACCATCACCCGTTTTCGCCCTCGTCCCGATTCATTCGCCTTGTGTTGAGCGAATACGGCGCGGCCTTCGAGGAGCGTCACGTTGAGCCCTGGGACCGGCCGCAAGAGCTTCTGGTGCTCAATGCCGCCGGAACCGTTCCGGTGCTGGTGGAAAATGACGGCCCCGCCATCTGCGGTCCGGGGCCGATCATGGAGTATCTCGATGAAACGCGCGGCTATGCCCTCACCGACCGGCGGCTCATGCCGGATCATCCCGAGGCGCGCGCCGAAACCCGCCGGCTGGTCGAATGGAGCCTGGTGAAGTTCGACCAGGAAGTGGTCGGACACCTTGTGCGCGAGCGCATCTACAAGCAGATCATGCCCAAATCCGCCGGTGGCGGTGAGCCGGATTCGGCGGCGCTGCGCGTTGCCCGCGCCAACATCCACCATCACCTGAAGTATTTCGGCTACCTGGTTGCGTCGCGCCGCTGGCTGGCGGGCGACCGTCTGTCCTTTGCCGATTTCGCGCTTGCCGCCGGTCTGAGCTGCGCCGATTATCTGGGCGAAGTTCCCTGGGCCAACGAGACGGATGTCAAAAGCTGGTACGCGCGCGTCAAGTCGCGTCCGTGCATGCGCCCGCTCCTTGGCGAAAAGGTGCTGGGCATGCCAGCGGCGGCCTCCTACGCGGACCTTGATTTCTAGAAAGCACCTGCAACAATGTGCACGCGCTCCGGACCAGGCGTGTCCTGTGTTCAAACCGGTCCCAACCCGTGCTGCCGACGACATTGGACACAAGAACCCGAAAATTGCTGACTGCACTGGAACAGAAAGCCGAAGCCCTCGGCTTTGAAGGCCTGCGGGTGGCGGGTGCCGACAGCATACCCGGTGCAGGCGACCGGCTGCGCACGTTCCTGGAAAACGGGTATCACGGGACGATGGGCTGGATGGAGGAGACACAAGGCCGCCGCAGATCGCCCCGCGCCCTGTGGCCGGAGGTGCGCTCCGTTCTGATGCTGGCGATGAATTACGGCCCGGACGACGCTCCGGAAAATCACCCGCTGGCGCATCTGGAGGATCCGGGATCAGCGGGGATCTCCGTCTATGCCCGACACCGCGACTATCATGACGTGATCAAGGGACGGCTGAAGGAACTGGCCTCGTTCCTGGTGTCGCGCGCCGGAGGCGACGTCAAGGTGTTCGTCGACACGGCGCCGGTCATGGAAAAGCCGCTGGCACAGGCCGCCGGTCTCGGCTGGCAGGGAAAACACACCAACCTGGTTTCCCGCGAGCTGGGCTCCTGGTTCTTTCTCGGCTCGATCTTCACGACGCTGGAGCTGCCGCCAAGCGGCCAGGAGCAGGATCACTGCGGCCGGTGCAGAGCCTGCCTCGACAGCTGTCCGACGAATGCCTTTCCCGCGCCCTATCAGCTCGATGCAAGGCGCTGCATCTCCTATCTGACAATCGAACATCATGGCCCTATCCCGCTCGAGTTCCGCAAAGCGATGGGAAACCGGATCTATGGCTGCGACGATTGCCTCGCCGCCTGTCCCTGGAACAAATTCGCGCAGTCGGCGAACGAGGCCAAACTCGTCGCGCGCCGCGACCTGACCAATCCGGACCTTGCCGACCTGCTCGATCTGGACGACGCGTCCTTCCGGAAACTCTTTTCCGGGTCTCCGATCAAGCGGATCGGCCGCAACCGCTTCTTGCGAAACGTCCTGATTGCCGCCGGCAACTCAGGTCTGCCGCAGCTTCTGGCCAGGGTGGAGCTTCTTCTCGCGGATCCGGATGCGAACGTCCGGGGCGCTGCGGTCTGGGCCTTTCGGCAGCTTGCAGGTCAAGCAGAGTGGGCTGCCCGCAAAGATGCAGCGCTGCTGGTTGAAACCGACACTCATGTCCGCGGCGAATGGCTCGCATAGATCGGCAATTTTACCCAGCGCGATTCGACGTCACCAAAAGAATGGGTCATAGTCTTGGAAAGGCCAATGAAAGCCCCCTATATCGTAATCGACCGTCGCCCGACGGTTTAGTCAGATGATCCGATTTGGAGCCAAAACATTGATTTTCAAAGCCGCCTCCGCTGAACTTTACCGAACAACCAGGAACCGTACCAGGCAACTGTGCCTTGGCACCGGACTTGTTCTGATATCCGGATCTGCCCTCGCACAGGACACCGGCAAGGCCGCGTTTGACGCCTATGCCGAAGGTTTGAAGAATCTGGGGCTGGTGTTCGAAAACGGATCTGTCGACTACGATGAAGGCAGCGATACGCTGACGCTGACGGACAGCACGCTTACATTCAGCGGCGTTCTCAAGGACATTCCGGTTGAGGAAACCAACGTCACGGGCAATGACGGTGCAACCGCGATCGATCCGTCCAAGCTGGAGGACATCACCTATTCGATTTCCTTCAGTTCGCCATCGGTCACAATTACCGGACTGACGCATGACAAAAACAGTTTCACGTCGAACAGCTGGATTTATGCAGATAATTCCCAGCTCCTGATAGAAGGCGCGAGAGAGAGCAAGGGCCGCCTGAAGGTCGACGGCCGCATGTCCGGCATTTCGGCAACCAACTATGATTTCGTCCTTCCTGAAGTCCCGGCTGAGGACCCAGCGAAGCAGGCAAGCCGATGGCTTCCATTCGTCAAGGCCACGCTTTTGACCTCCTATGACGAGGTCAAGGTGGACAGTACCGGTGTCACGATCGAGGCGTATGCGACGGCAGACGGCAAGGAAACCGAGGTGCTTACCGGTACCATTCAGATGGACGGGTATCTCATGTCTGGCGCCCAGGACGGACGGGTTGCGGAATACTCGATCGACCAGATGACCCAGAATCTCAGGACGCTCGATCCGGCGACGGGCCAGTTGCTTGCACAGACGACGAGCCAGGGAAAAACGATCTATAGCGACATCGATATCAAAAGCATGATCGATCTATTCGACCCGTCCGTTACCGAGACCGGCGAGGAAAAAACCCTGATCGGGTCCGGGTCCGCTGTCGATTACAAATCCAGTCAGGAAATTGCCGAGGGCGTTGCGCTCAAGGTCGAGGCCGAAAAGGCGACGCTCGACAAGGTCACAATCGTCAAGCGCGACAACAATGTACTTTCCCTGCTCGATCAGGTCTTCAACAAACAGGCCCCGAGCCCGGAGGAGCTGATTACCAATGTGTTCCAGTTCTACCGGTCCTTTGCCTTTGCCGATGCCCGCGTCAGCGGTGTTTCCGTCATCTTTCCGCTTGGGCCCGGCCTGGAGTCGGCGATCAAGATCAAGGAAATGGCGATGACCGATATCGGCTCGAACGGGATCGGTGAAATGATGCTGGTCGGTCTGGATGCTCCGAATTTGCCGGAAGGCGTTTCCGCCAAACTGGACTGGGCCGCCATTGGCGACATCGAGTTTGCCGAGTATGCACCGATCGAAGAGATCATCGGCAAACTCGTGTCCGACCCGACCTATGGTGAAAACAACCCGTTGGAAGTCGCCCGGGCCTTCATGCCGAGGTCACTTGCCTATGAACTCGAAGGCCTTGAGGTCAATGTGCCGGAGATCGGCCTGACTGCGCTCGGCAAGCTCGAAACGACCCTGTCGACCACCGTCCCGCCTATTCCGACCAGCCTTTTCTCCAAAACCGACGGCCTGCGCATTCCCGTCAAGGCGGTTCAGGATCCGCAGGCACAGGCCCTGTTCCAGGGTCTCGGACTGGAAACGATCGTCTGGTCGGACGAAGCGCGGCTTTACTGGGATGAAGCGACACAGGACCTTCGCCTGGAACGTCTGATGATCGATATTGAAGGTGTCGGCCGTGCAGAGGCGTCCCTCCGGTTCGCCAACGTTCCCAAGGCGCTGTTCGAGGACCCGGAAGGCCAGGGCCAGCTCGCCGCGATCTCGGCCCAATTCGTGGATGCTTCCATCACCTTCAACGATGCCGGCCTAACCGGCAACGGCATCAAGTTCATCTCCGAGACCCAGGGTATTCCGCAGGAAGACCTGAAACAGGCGCTTATCGCCCAGGCAGCGGGGGCCACGGCTCCGATCCAGAACGAGGCCTTCACGAAGATGGTCAGCGACGCTGCGTCAAAATTCCTCGATGACCCGAAGGATCTGAAGATCACTCTGGCTCCGGCAAACCCGGTGCCGCTGGCGCAGATCCTCGGCAGCATGGCGGCACCGCAGACCCTGCCCGATCTTCTCAACGTGAAGATCGAGGCGAACTGAGGTAGAAGCGGTCGCATGCGATTGCTGAAACTGAAAAAGGCGGCTCCGGGCCGCCTTTTTTTGCGTCGGTTATTCCGCCGCCTGACGGTGATCCGCAGGGCCGATTTTCGCGGCGCAGAATTTGAACTCCGGTATCTTGCCGAACGGGTCGAGCTGCGGATTGGTCAGGAAGTTCGCCGGTGCCTCGAAAAAGCAGAACGGGATAAACAGCATGCCGACGGAGACATCCCGGTCGGCCCGCAGGGTCAGCGTGATCGCACCGCGCCGGGTTTCAACCGTCACCTGCTGGCCGATCTCAAGACCCGCGAGCTTGATGTCGCGCGGGTTCATGGAAACGACCGGCTCCGGTTCGATGGCGTCCAGGACTGCGGCACGCCGTGTCATCGCGCCTGTGTGCCAGTGTTCCAGCATCCGGCCTGTCGTGAGCACCAGCGGGAAATCCTCGTCCGGCAACTCGCTCGGCGGAACCAGATCGGTCGGCACGATCCTGCCGCGTCCGTCCGCAGTCGGGAAAGACTGGCCAAACAGGATCTCGTTTCCGGGCTTGTCCGGCGCGTCGGCCGGATAGGTGACAGTCCCGTCGCGCTCAAGCCGGTCCCAGGAGATGTTGTTGAGGGACGCCATGTGCGAGCGCATTTCCTCATAGATCGCCGGAACGCCGTCATAGGTCCAATTCAGCCCCAATCGGTTGGCGATCTCGATCAGGATCTGCCAGTCGGGACGCGCGTCGCCGGGCATGGGAACACAGGGGCGGCCGATCTGGACCTGACGGTTGGTGTTGGTGTAGGTGCCGAGCTTCTCCGCATGTGCGGATGCCGGAAGAATGACATCGGCGTGCCAGGCGGTTTCGGTCAGGAAGATGTCCTGAACCACAAGATGCTTCAGCGAGGACAGCGCCTTGCGCGCATGGGTCTGGTCCGGGTCGGACATGGCCGGGTTTTCACCCTGCACGAACATCGCCTCGATGCCGCCGGCCAGGATGTCGTCCATGATCTCGACAACGGTGAGCCCGCGCACGGGATCGAGTGTGCGGCCCCAGGCGTCTTCATATTCGCCGCGGATATCCGGGTTTTCGACCGACCGGTAGTCGGGAAAGACCATCGGGATGAGGCCGGCATCGGAGGCACCTTGCACGTTGTTCTGTCCGCGCAAGGGATGCAGCCCGGTGCCGGGACGGCCAATCTGACCGGTCGTCAGGGCCATCGCGATCAGGCAGCGGACATTGTCGGTGCCATGAACGTGCTGGGATACGCCCATGCCCCAGTAGATTATGGACTTGGCACTGGTTGCATAAAGCCTTGCGACCTCTCTCAGGGTCTGTGCGTCGATGCCGCAGACAGGTTCCATCGCCTCGGGTGTGAATTCACGGATCTTCTCGGCGAGCGCCTCGAAGCCGTCGACATGCGCAGCGATGTACTGGCTGTCATAAAGGCCCTCGGTGACGATCACGTTGAGGATTGCGTTCAGCATGGCGACATCGGTGCCGGGCTTGAATTTCAACCCGTAATCCGCATGCCGCATCAGGTCCTGACCGCGCGGATCCATCACGATCAGCTTGGTGCCCTTCTTTGCCGCCTGCTTGATATAGGTCGCGGCGACCGGGTGGTTCTGTGCAGGACGCGCTCCGATGACGATCATGCAATCGGCATCCTCGGCCGCGTTGAACGGTGCCGTTACCGCACCGGAACCGATCCCTTCCATCAGAGCCGCCACGGAGGACGCGTGGCACAGCCGCGTGCAATGGTCGACATTGTTGGTCTGGAAGCCCTGGCGGATCAGTTTCTGGAACAGGTAGGCCTCCTCGTTGGAGCCTTTCGCCGAGCCGAAGCCGGCAATACCCGCGCCACCCTTGGCGTCAAAAGCCGCCTTCAATCCACCAGCCGCCCGGTCGAGCGCTTCTTCCCAGGTGGCTTCCCGGAAATAGTCGAGATGGTTCTCCAGGCTCATGGAAACGTTGCCATGCTTGGGCGCGTCATCCCGGCGGATCAGCGGCTTCGTCAGCCGCTCGGGGCTCGAGACATAATCGAAACCGAAACGTCCCTTGACGCAAAGCCGGTTTTCGTTTGCCGGGCCATCGCGGCCCTCGACCTTCACGATCTCGCCGTCCTTGACCGAAACCGATGTGAGACAGCCGACACCGCAGAACGGACAAACGCTGTCGACGGTCTCCTCGGCAAAGACCTCGCGCACCTTACCGGCATCATCCAGTAGGCTTTTCTCCATCAGGGCGCCCGTCGGACAGGCGGAGACGCATTCGCCGCAGGCGACGCAGGTGGAAATGCCCATCGGGTCGGCGAGGTCGAAGACCGGCGCGGTATGGGAGCCGCGGTCGGCCATGCCGATCACGTCATTGACCTGGACTTCCCGGCAGGCGCGTTCGCACAGGTTACAGGCGATGCAGGCATCCAGGTTGACGGCGATCGCCGGATGTGTGACGTCCTGCTGCGGCTTCTCGCCAGGGGCAAACCGGCTTTCGGCAACACCAACCGCGTCGGACCATTTCCAGAAATCGCTCTCCGGATCCGGGTGCGCCTCCCGGCTCGGCTGATCGGCGGCCAGAAGCTCGAACACCATCTCGCGCGCCTTGGAGGCGCGCTCCGTTTCGGTCTTGACGACCATTCCTTCGGACGGTGTGCGGATGCACGAAGCGGCGAGTGTCCGCTCGCCTTCGATGTCGACCATGCAGGCGCGGCAATTGCCGTCCGACCGGTATCCGGGAGCATCCTTGTGGCACAGATGCGGGATCGCGACGCCTTCACGCTTGGCCACCTGCCAGATGGTTTCACCTTCCTGGGCGCTGACATCCTTGCCATCGAGGGAGAAAGTGACTTGGCTCATCTTTCGAATTCCTCCGGGAAAAACTTGAGCACGGATGCCACCGGGTTGCTCGCTGCCTGTCCAAGGCCGCAGATGGAGGCGGTGCGCATGACCGCATCGAGATCTGCGATCTTGTCCTCGTTCCAGTCACCGGCGGCAAGCAGATGTTCCATCTTTTCCGTTCCGGACCGGCAGGGCGTGCATTGGCCGCAGCTTTCGTGCTTGAAGAACCGCATCAGGTTCAGCGCGATGTCGCGCATGTCATCCCGATCGGAAAAGACGACAATGGCGTGGCTGCCGATGAAGCAGCCATGCTTGTCCAGTGTTCCGAAATCCAGCGGTTCGTCGGCAAGTGAGGACGGCAGGATGCCGCCGGATGCGCCGCCGGGCAGGTATGCCTTGAAAGTGTGGCCCGCTTCCATACCGCCGCAGAATTCTTCCAGAAGCTCGTTCATGGTGATGCCGGCCGGGGCCAGTTTGACACCGGCTTCCTTCACACGGCCGGACACCGAGAAGGACCGGAAGCCCTTGTGACCGCGCCGGCCCTGCGAAGCGAACCACTCCGGGCCCTTTTCGACGATGTCGCGAATCCAGAAGAGCGTCTCCACATTGTGATTGAGTGTCGGACGGCCGAACAGGCCCACCTGGGCAATGAAAGGCGGGCGATGCCGCGGCAGACCGCGCTTGCCTTCGATCGATTCGATCATCGCGCTTTCTTCGCCGCAGATATAGGCACCGGCCCCGCGGCGCAGCTCGATATCGATGCGCGTGATGATACCGGCGGTGCGCAGGGCGGCAATCTCGGTCGCCAGAATCTCCAGCACCGCCGGATATTCGTCGCGCATATAGAGATAGATCCGGTCCGCCGAAATCGCATGGGCCGCGATCAGGGCGCCCTCCAGCAGGCGGTGCGGATCGCGTTCCAGGTGATAGCGGTCCTTGAAGGTGCCCGGTTCGCCCTCGTCGCCGTTGATCGTCAGGTATTTCGGTCCAGGAAAATCATTGACGATCTTCCATTTGGTGCCGGTTGGAAACCCGGCCCCTCCAAGGCCCCGGAGACCGGCTTCCAGCGCCATGCCGGCAAGCGCGGCTGCATCGAATTCGCCGGCGCGCACGCGTTCCAGCAGCGTGTATCCACCCTCTGCACGATATCGTTCGAGTTTGATGTAATCCGGCACATCCGCCGCCGTCTTGCCCTCGAACAGGGTCGCGCGAACCGACAGTTCGCTGGCATCGTCGACGGCCCGTTTG
>JBCDEN010000832.1:0-1752 GCA_039179715.1 Pseudomonadota bacterium | reverse complement strand
CTTCACCGGGGCACCTTTGCCGGACGGTGCCGACACGATTCTCATCCAGGAAAACGCGCAGCGCGAAGACAACCGTATTTCCGTTCTCGAAGTTCCTGCCAGCGGCGCGTTTGTCCGCCCCGCGGGGCTCGACTTTGAAAAAGACCAGGTGCTTCTTGAGCCACCGCTGAAGCTGACATACCGGCACCTTGCGCTCGCAGCTGCCATGAATTTCCCGGACATACCCGTCGTGCGGCGTCCGAAGGTGGCGATACTGGCAACCGGCGACGAACTGGTGCGGCCAGGTGCCGAACCCGGCCCGGATCAGATCATTGCCTCCAATCATGCGGGCATTGCTGGCCTCGTTGAAGACTGCGGCGGCCTTCCGTTGGATCTCGGCATTTCACCGGATGATCCGGTAGAGCTTGCAAATCATGTGCAAAGGGCGATCACGGAGAAGGCCGATATTCTGGTGACGCTCGGCGGCGCATCGGTCGGTGACCACGACCTGGTGCAGGAGGTTCTCGGCCAGGAAGGCATGGATCTGTCCTTCTGGCGCATCGCAATGCGGCCGGGGAAACCGCTGATGGCCGGCAGGCTCGGAACCACCAGGGTTTTGGGTCTTCCCGGAAACCCTGTGTCGAGCCTCGTGTGCGGGTTGCTGTTTTTGAAGCCCCTGATCCACAGGATGCTGGGTTCGTCATCTGGCGCGACAGCTCCCAAACACGCCATCCTGGGCGGCGATCTGGCCGAAAACGACCGGCGTCAGGACTATATTCGGTCCACCTTGCATGAAGAGGCGGACGGACGGCTCGTCGCAACGCCGTTTTCAAAGCAGGACAGTTCAATGCTCGCCCTTCTGGCAAGGTCCGGTGCCCTGATCATCAGACCCCCGCATGCACCGGCGCTCAAGGCCGGCGCGCCGGTAGACGTGCTCGTGCTCTAACGCAAAAAGGAGGCCCTCCGGCCTCCCCGCGTCCTGAATTTCAAGGAAGAAACTACCGCTCGCGCATTGCATGCGCGATCTGATCCGTCACCGGTTTCACCAGATAACTCAGAACCGTTCTTTCCCCGGTTTGAAGAAACGTCTCGACCGGCATACCGGGAACCAGGGTTTGGGACCCGAGCTTTTCCAGCTCGGCATCGTCAATCACCAGCTTGGCGGTGTAGTAGCTCAGGCCTGTCCGCTCGTCCTGCGTCAGGTCGGCGGCGACCGTGAGCAGTTTTGCATTGAGTTCGGGCGTCGTTCTCTGGTCGAAACTCGGAAAGCGGATGCGTGCTTCCTGCCCCGGCGCAAGCTGATCGATGTCGACGGGCTGGACCTGTGCCTCGATGATGAGCTGATCCTCGCGCGGCACGATCTGCATGACCGTTTCTCCGGGTGCCACCACGCCGCCGATCGTATGGACGGACAGCTGGTGCACAAAGCCGTTGCGCGGCGCAACGATGTCGACGCGGGTCAGTTCGTCTTCTGCCGCGATCTTCTGTTCCTCCAGTTGCGCGATGCGCGAGCGCGCTTCCTGAAGCTGCTCGAGCACCTCGGCGCGGTAGGATTCCTCGATCTGCAGGATCTGGATCTGGCGTTCGCTGATGGCCTCCTTGGTCCGTGCGATCTGGGCAATGAGATCGCCGTATTCACCGGAAAGCCTCGCTTGTTCCCGGCGCAAAGCCGACACGCGGCTCTTGGAAACCAGCTGCTTGTTCAGCAGACCGTCGAGATCTGCAAGCTCTTCCTTGATCAGTTCGATTTCGGATTCCTTGGCCGTGACCTGG
>JBCDEN010000380.1:0-4776 GCA_039179715.1 Pseudomonadota bacterium | reverse complement strand
TACCACCTCTACACGCGCTTCCACCTGATTCTGTCCGGTTGGTTTCTGGAGCAGTTCGGCGTCAGCCGGCTGAGTGTCGTCACCTACGAGTTTGTCTGTTTTCTCCTGACCGCCTTTGCGTTCGCGGCCATGTGCCTGGCGATGAGACTGCCGAAAGCGGCACTGATGACACCGCTTCTGTTCGCGCCCATGTATGTCGTAACCGGGTTCCGGCTCGAGATTACCGCCTGTGTTTTCTGGGCTTTGGGTTTCTTCCTCCTGTTCTGGCCCGCAAGGGAGGAGGACGGGACAGAAGCTGCGGCGCACTTTTCGGCGATCAGGACATTGGGCAAGCTGGCGCTCGCCTTTGCACCGCTCGCTTCTCCGGCGGTTTTCGCCTGGAGCCTCGGCGCGATCATCGTCCATGACCTCTGGCGGATCGGCTTTCGTGATCTGAAGATCATGACGCTGGTAGCCGAGAATGCCGTGGCGCTTGTGCTGGCCCTGCTGATCTTTGCGCTCAGCGTCGACTTTCAGTTTCGCACGTTCATCGATCAGATCGTCTTTCATGCGCAAAGATCGACCGGCCAAGGGATCAACGACGAGGCGCTTGGCCGGGCGGCGATCTTTGCAGGCAGCGCACTGGTCCTTTTGAAGTTTTCACGTCCGGCGGCGCTCCTGTGCCTGATGCTATCCCTCGGGCAGGGCCTTGCCGCTTTCCTGCATGACAAGGTGCTGGTCCGCAATCTTGCGGCCACCATGGTGTTTCTTGTCGGACTGGATGCAGTCACGCAGAAGCGGTTCCAAAGCGCGGCCTATATTTTCTACACGCTGGTGTTTCTGGTCGTCTCGGCCAACTTCCTGATCTTCTATGTGCTGTCGGACCGTGCGCCCGGACGCGATGCGGCCGCGCTCGACTATCTGTCTGACACCAGCGCAAAAAAGCGGGTCTTCATCGACGAGACCATGGCGCATCATTACCTCGATCACCAGACCCGCGACGCGATTTCCTGGACCTGGGGACGGAAATTCCCGCTTGCCCGTGCCGATGAACTGGAAGAGTTGCGCGATGGCGAGGTCTGGTACCTGAGCCCCTACACCCTGTTCGCCTATCTCAAGGGTCACACGGATATCGCGAGGGCCTTGTCGGATGACGTTATCTACAGGCGGACACCGCAACTGCCCTGCGTCATGGGCCGTCATTCGTGCCGCCTGCCGGCAGACGGCTGGACGATGTTGCGCCTCGAACGCGACGGGGCCAAGGTGACCGTGCGGGACTATGCGTCCGGGCGCGAGTTTTTCGTCCAGGATTGATCCGGCTTACGCGGGCAGCGTCGCTGTTATCACGAAGTGGGTGATTGCGAAAAAGAAACGCCCTGATTCCGCGAGTTGCACCTGTTCTGCGGCCCAGGCGTCTGCATCGTCGAGGGAAAACGGACCTTTCCTGACAACATATGGCTTCATGAGATGGATCAGCATGTTCGCCAGTCCGTCGGGATGGAGGTTCGTGCTGGTGAACGGAACGGCCGTGACATTGTCCACGCGATAGCCCGCGTCGCGCAGGACCGGCGGCAGGACGGCGGGAACGCAGCGTTCCACGAGATGTTTGTCCCACGTATCCAGCATGGCCCTCATGCGTTCCGGCTGATCGCTGAACCACGTGATTGTGTCCCAGTGCATGTCTCCGACGACAAGCCGGCCACCGGGCTTGAGGATGCGCTTGATTTCTGAGGCGGCCCCCGGAAGATCATCGAGATATTCAAAGACCTGAAGCGACACCGCCTTGTCGGTGGAGGCCGTTGCCAGCGGCAGGCCGGTTACGGTTCCATTGAGGATCTCGACATTCGGGCGATCGGCACAGCGCCTGACCGCCGCGCCGCGCATGTCGTCACTCGGATCGACACCGACGACTTTGCCGTGGTCGCCCAGGGTGCGCGACAGCTCCAGCGTCAGCAATCCGTTGCCGCAGCCGATATCGGCAATGATGTCGCCGGGTGACGGGTTCAGGGCATCGAAGGACGCCCGTCTCCGCCGGGAAAAATCCGCGCCGAGATAAGCCTCTTCCAACAGCTTCGTGGTGCGTTCGTCGAACTGGAGCATCGCATCCGTCCCTGCTTCAATCCGTATAAGGGCGCTGGCTGTGATCGCCCCCTCGGCTCTTATCCTAGTCACCTGAATCTGAAGTTAGACTCATTTTGCAGCGGACATCGATCGAACTTCAGATTCACCGCACTAGCGGAAAGTAGAGTGGCCACGTCTCGGGAAATCAAGAGTTTTCGCGGTTTGGGATGCAGGGATAAAAGTACCGGATGCGAGGCGTTGCGCGACACTCCGCTTGCTGCCAATCACTTTGGCGGACCAATCAGGTCGAAGCGGCCGGCGCGTTGCTGCCCAGATGCACGACGGTTATCTCGGGCGGAACGCCAAAGCGCACGGGCAACAGGGAGCATCCGAGACCGCCCGAAACAACGAGGTGCCGTTCGACGGGCGCACGGTTCTGATGCCGCCCGACCTGTGTTCCCGCGGTGTCGATGATATGCCCGTAGGAAAGGTTCTCATCCGGTTTGAGCAGATTGAAGGGCTTGATGCCGAAGCAGTTGACCTGGCCGCCATGCGTGTGCCCGCTCAAGGTCACGCTGACGCGGGAGGGCACGGCGCGAAAGATGTTCGGCTCATGGGCCATCAGCACGACCGGGGCGTCGTCGGTGACCTGCCGCAACGTGCCGCTCAGATCATCGACGCCTTGAATACCGCGCCGGTTGAGCTGTCTGCTCGGAGCAAGGGCCAACTGGTCATCAAGGCCCGCGAGCCAGAATGGCTTGCCGTCCTTCGAGAGCCGGACGGCCCTGTTTTGGTAAAGCTCGATGCCGGCATTCAGAAGTGCCCGACCGTTTTTCGTTGGACCGGTGCCTGTTTTCTGTGCCTCGTCGTCATCCCACCAGTCATGGTTGCCGAGGATCGCGTGGGTTCCAAGCGGAGCATCAAAATTTGCGAAAAGATCCGTCCAGGCTTGCGTCGGAACCGGTGCCGATTGCCAGCGGTGGCTCGCAACATAGTCGCCGAGCATCAGAACGATGTCGGGTTTCAGCGCGTTGGTGCGCTCCACGATGAACCGGACCCGGTCCAGCCCCATCCAGGGATCGCAGATATGCGGGTCGGCGATCAGGGCAGCCTTGAGACGGAGGTCGTCCGGCCAGTTTGGCGGTGTCAGGTAATGGCTCTGGATGCGCATGCGAAAAGGTTCGACACCGATAGCGTATGCGGCGGTGGACATCGAACTCAGGGCTGCAGCCCCGAGCCCTTGCAGGAACAAACGTCTGGAGATCATCTAAGCTTGCTGCCTTCTTGGCGGACCATGTCTTTATGAAGCGGCAGTATTTGATTTTTCATTGACCCTTGTAGGGAGATTTTCAGCATTTTTTCTGCAGACCGGCTCCGGCAAAAAAAAACCGCTGCCGAAGCAGCGGTAAGATAGATTGGAGCAAAAGAAACTTGAATTACTCGGTCGGTGCCTCTTCAGGAACCGGCAGGATGACTGTTTCCTGAGTGATCTCTTCGCTGAGATCATTCGTCGCGATGGCAACGTCCGTATCGACTTCCGGCACGATGGACGTATCGGCGACCGTCATTTTTTCGTCGGCTTTGGCAGTTTTTCCCCACGAACAGGCATGTGCCGGTGCGATGGCGAATGCCGCAATGGCGAGCCCTGCTATGGCTGTGCTGATCAGACGCATGATGAGCCTCCGTCTGTTGCTGCGCGGGACTGGCGCAGTGACCTCTAAGGTAAAGCAAAAATGAAATCGGACAAGGAAAAACCGGGTAGAGATTGATACCAAGGTTAAGATTGGCGCATTTACTTTCTGTTTAGGTTGTATGTCTTTTGAGTCTTGGGCTCCGACAAGTCGTTGACAACGTTGACAACACGCGCGTCGAGCAGGTCTCCAAAGGCCTTGACCGTGATCTTCTTGCTGCTCAAAAAACCGACCAGAAGCACCTGTATCGCTCCGTCCGAACGCAGCTCTGCTTGTGTCCAGCCCCACTTGCAATCGCGTGGAATACAGGATGTGAAGGCGCGCATCCGGACGAAGACCTGTTCGTTCTCGCATTTGCTTTCCACTTCGATGCGGCTGATTTCCTTCGGTTCGGCATCGGGATTGACCCAGACCCCATCCTCCGGCAGCGGGCAGTAGATCCGTTGCGCCTGCGACGGCAGCGTCGACAGGGCCAGGAGAGCGGCCATGAAAAGCAACAGACGGGGCATGATCAGTCCACCTTGTGTTTCGCCTTCATCATACTTCACTTCGTGCCGTTTCGCGGATGCGCCCGGTCGTAGGCGGCCAGCAGATGCGCGCTGTCGATCTCGGTATAGATCTGCGTTGAGGCAAGGCTGGCGTGACCGAGAAGTTCCTGGATGGTTCTGAGATCGCCTCCGCCGGCCAGCAGATGCGTTGCGAAGGAGTGGCGCAGGGCATGCGGTGTCGCGGTGTCCGGCAGTCCGAGCGCGCTTCGCAGCTTTTCCATGGCCAGCTGGATCATGCGCGGATTGAGCGGTCCGCCGCGTGCGCCAAGAAACAGCGGGCCGTCTGCCTCAATCGCAAAGGGGCACAGCTTGACATAATGCGCGATCGCATCTGAGACCGCCGGAAGGATCGGCACGATGCGTTCCTTTTGGCCCTTGCCGACGATGCGCATGGTCTTTGTGCCCGGCACCGGCGCCATCTTGCCCGTAAGCGAAAGCGCCTCGGAAATCCTGAGGCCGCAGCCGTAAAGCAGCGTCAACACGGCGGCATTGCGGGC
>JBCDEN010000345.1:0-5162 GCA_039179715.1 Pseudomonadota bacterium | reverse complement strand
GCCGTGCCGCGCCGTTGTCCTGAATGGCGGGTCATGGGAGCCAGACCGGTCAAGCTGGCGATTTGCTTGCGCCCGAGGGAGTCGATCTCAGGACATTCGATCAGGATCGCAGCGGCTGCGGTTGCCCCGATCCCTGGAATGGACTTGAGGATGGCGACCGAAACACGCAGCCGAAAACCTGAAATCAGCGTGAGGCGGGACCGGGAAGGCCCAAGCCTGGCATCCTCACGGCAAACCGGGGTATCGTTTCCCGGTGATCCGGCGCATTTCTCCAGCGTAAGCGCTATGCCGCATTGGCCTTGACCGCAGGTTGGCCTATGTATGGCATGAGAGGACACGCCGCTGAGGGATTTGCTGAGCCGATGAACGTTCAACCAACCAACCCGCTGACTGCCGACATGATGGCCGACAAGTCTGCTGATTTCCGCAAACTTCATTTGCCGGGAGATCATCCGCCGGTCAAAAGCGGCAAGGTCGGCGTGCTTCTGGTCAATCTCGGTACCCCCGATGCGACGGATTACTGGCCGATGCGCCGTTACCTGCGCGAGTTCCTGTCAGACAAGCGCGTCATCGAATGGCCGCGGGCGATCTGGTATCCGATCCTCTACGGCATTGTCCTGATGACCCGTCCGGGGAAGTCCGGCAAGGCCTATGACGAGATCTGGAACCACGAAAAGAACGAATCTCCGCTCCGGACCATCACACGCAGCCAGTCGGATAAACTGGCCGAAGTGATGGAGAGCGAAGGTGAGCGGCTGAAGGTGGAGTGGGCGATGCGCTACGGACAGCCGTCCATTCCCGACAAGCTGAAGGCACTCAAGGAGGAAGGCTGTGACCGGATCCTCGTGTTTCCGCTTTATCCGCAATATTCGGCGACAACGACGGCAACGGTAAATGACGTTGTCTGCAAGACCCTGATCGACATGCGTTGGCAGCCGGCGATTCGCACGGTTCCACCCTATCACGACGACCCTGTCTACGTGACCGCGCTGGCGAACTCCGTGAAGGAGCACATTGCGACGCTCGACTTCGAGCCGGACGTGGTTCTGACGTCCTATCACGGTATCCCGCAATCCTATTTCAAGCGCGGCGATCCCTATCACTGCCATTGCCTGAAGACGACCCGGCTCATGCGCGAAGTGCTTGGCTGGGACGACCGGAAGCTGCGCGTGACCTTTCAATCCCGCTTCGGGCCCGAGGAATGGCTGCAGCCCTATACGGACAAGACCGTTGAACAACTGGCCAAGGACGGCGTTTCCAAAATCGCCGTCATGAATCCTGGCTTCGTTGCCGATTGCCTGGAAACGCTTGAGGAGATCGCGGGTGAGGCCGGCGAGATCTTCGAGGAAGCCGGCGGCGAACACTTCACCCACATTCCGTGTCTGAACGATACGGAGCTCGGAATGGACGTGCTTGAGCATATCGTCCGGCGCGAGCTCGGCGGCTGGATCTGACCCCGGCCGATCATCGGGGAACGCGCCTGCATTCGGAACGGTGCACCGGTTTTCCTGTTCAGAACCAGGCTTCGATCACGCGTTCAATGAAGGCTGGTATATTGAAGTAATCCTCCAGCTCCTTGGTCAACGGCGACTTGTAGTCTCCGTGAAAGTGATGCTCATAGCCTTCCGCCGAGGTCATGCCATGGCCATCACTGAGATGCTTCCAGCAACCCCAATGGGCAAGTTCATGCAGCACCGTGATCGGCATGGATCTGAGGTAAATCGGATTTTGTTCCCTGAAGCCCTTGAAGTGTTCGTTGTTGATCGTGATCAGCCCGTTTCCATGTGTTCCGGCCGCGGTGCCGCCCGTGTCTCCCAGCTGTATGCGTGGCGCGGAGTTTGCGCCGAGCGCCAGTTGGAAAACGGGTTTCGTGAGATAGCCCCATGTATATTTTTCCATGAGTTTCTGAACGAATTCCACGCGCCCCATTGAGGGGACGACGGTCTCAATCATGTAGACGAAATCCTTGTCGCTCGTTGTCAGGTTTTTCATGATCAATGTCCTGTTCGAAATTGCTTGTTGAAAAGAGGTGAGCTCATCGGTCCATCACCTGGTGGTAACCGAGGCAGCATAACCCTGCGTAAGCAGACGGTCTGTGATCTTCGAGACACTTTGCGGCTTGTGAAGGCAGAGCCGTCACCGGACGAACCGGAAATCGGTTGTCCACGCGTTATCCGCATCGCCTCCCGTTGACGCCTATCCGGATGAATACGAAAAAAGGGGTGGGAAGTGCTGTGCCGGTGTGGTGTTGAACCGGTAAAGGCGCTGGAACGACTCACGCAAAAAGAGCATAGTGGCCGCGCAAATCCAGACGTCTACAGGAGACATTCATGCCAATCGATATCGATGGAGCCAGTATTGTCCTGATCGCTCTCGTGGTTCTGGTCATCCTGGTGTTCTTCGCCGGGGTCAAGACCGTTCCCCAAGGCTACAACTACACGATCGAGCGCTTTGGCAAGTATCGCAAGACGCTGTCGCCGGGCCTGAATTTCATCATTCCGTTCATCGACACGGTCGGCCAAAAGCTGAACATGATGGAACAGGTCCTCGACGTTCCCTCGCAGGAGGTGATCACGCGCGACAATGCGACCGTGACCGCCGATGGCGTGACATTCTACCAGGTGCTGGACGCGGCGCGCGCCGCCTATGAGGTGCTCGGGCTGCAGAACGCGATCCTGAACCTGACCATGACCAACATCCGTTCGGTCATGGGATCAATGGACCTGGACAGCCTTCTTTCCAACCGTGACGAAATCAACGCGAAGGTGTTGCGGGTGGTTGATGCGGCGGCCGAACCCTGGGGCGTCAAGATCACGCGTATCGAAATCAAGGACATCAACCCGCCGCGCGACCTGGTCGACGCCATGGCGCGTCAGATGAAGGCCGAGCGCGACAAGCGCGCGTCCATCCTCGAGGCGGAAGGCAAGCGGCAGTCGGAAATTCTGCAGGCAGAAGGCGAGAAGCAGTCGCTGATCCTCGAGGCGGAAGGACGGCGGGAATCCGCATTCCGGGACGCCGAAGCCCGCGAGCGGGAAGCGGAAGCCGAGGCCAAGGCAACGCAGATGGTCAGCACCGCCATTGCTTCCGGCGATATCCAGGCGATCAACTATTTCGTCGCCAACAAATATGTCGAAGCGTTCCAGGCCCTTGCGACCTCCCGCAACCAGAAAACACTGATCCTGCCGATGGAAGCGACCTCTTTGCTGGGCTCCTTGAGCGGTATCGGCGAAATCGCCAAGGAAGCCTTCGGTGACAAGGCGCAGGAAGAGCGTGCATCGTCCCGCATTCCCAACACGGGCCGCTCTGAGGGAGACCCCTCGTGACGCTCATCGAAAGCACGATCGGTGCGTTGGGGCCCTGGACCTGGTTTATCCTTGGCCTGCTTCTGCTCGGTCTGGAGATCGTCGCGCCGGGAAGCATTTTTCTCTGGTTCGGGCTATCTGCTCTTGCAGTCGGCGTCGTCGCGCTTGTCTTCGATCCGAGCTGGCAGGTTCTGGTCAGCATTTTCCTGGTTCTGTCGATCGTCAGCCTTCTGATCGGCAGACGGATGATGCGCAGGCTGGCGTCCGAAAGCGGAGATCCCGGTCTCAATCAGCGCGGCAGCCGCTACATCGGGCGCGAATTCACGTTGCAGAAGCCATTGAGCGAAGGCGCCGGAAACCTCTCTATCGACGACACGATCTGGCGCATCACCGGCCCTGACCTTCCGGCCGGGACCAAGGTGCGCGTGGAGTCCATAGACGGCGCGCGGCTCGTGGTTTCACAGGTGGAGTGAGACCGACCCGGGGGACACCATCCATTCCCGCACCGGCCTTGGACCGGAGCCCCTTTCGAAACGCGCGGATGCAACACCTTCAACCGGGAGCGGCGGGGTGGATGAATAGGCAGATCCCTCATCCGAGCCGGATCGCCAGACGCGCCTCTGTTGGTGATTTGGAAACCATCACCTGCATTGATGATCCCGGCTCTGCGCCTGCCGATGTGCAGTCTTGAGGTTTACCGGGAACCTTGCCTCACCCGTATTCGCGTTCGTCGGCGATCACCTTGCCGTCGTTGGGAAGCGCCCCCGGCGGCACGATTTCTACCGAGCCTTTCAGCCGCGTGACTTCCTTCAGCGTCACGGCGACCCGCTCGGTGAGACCGTCCGCGCTGATATCCGTTTCCACCGACAGCGTCATCGCGTCGCTTTCGCCCGCGCGGCTGACGGCGAGCCTCGCCTTGCTGACTTCCGGATGTGCCGCGACGATCCGGGCGATCTGGGCCGGGTCGACAAACATGCCCTTGACCTTGGTGCGCTGGTCCGCCCGCCCCATCCAGCCGGCAAGCTGCATGTTGGTGCGCCCGCAGGCCGACCGGCCCGGGATGACCTTGGAAAGATCGCCAGTCCCAAATCGTATCAGCGGATAGAGCGTGTTGAAATTGGTCACAACCAGTTCGCCCACCTCGCCGTCTTCCACCGGCTCTCCGGTGCCCGGGCGGACAATCTCGACGATGAAGTCCTCATTGACGACCATGCCGCTGCGGGCGACGGTTTCATAGGCAATGACGCCGAGATCAGCCGTCGCGTAGCATTGGGCAACCTGGATGCCCTGATCCTCGTATTCCTGTCTGAGGGACGGGAACAGGGCGCCGCCGGAGACAAGCGCTTTCTTGATGGAGGAAACATCACGGCCCAGTTCCCGCCCCCGGTCGAGGAGCACTTTCAGATAGTCGGGCGTACCGACAAAGCCTGAAGGCTTCAGAACCTCGATGGCCTCTATCTGCGTGTCGGTGTTGCCGACGCCGGCGGGAAAGACCGTACATCCGAGGGCGATCGCCCCCTGGTCGAGAATGAACCCCCCCGGTGTCAGGTGATAGGAAAACGCATTCAGCACCGTGTCGCCCTTGCGGAAACCGGCGGCAAACAGGCTGCGTGCGCCGTTCCAGGGATCGAGGCCGGGTGCCTGCGGCTCCCAGATCGGCCCGGGAGACATGAAGACGCGCGCGGCTTCGGACAGATCGCCCGCCAGAAAACCACCGAAGGGCGGGTTTGCTTTCTGCCGTTCCATGAGGTCCGGCTTGCGCAGGATCGGCAAGGCGGCCAGTGACTCGCGGTCGACGACAGCCGTCAGATCGCATCCGTCCAGTTGCTCGGCCCAGGCGGGTGCGCGGCGCATGGCATG
>JBCDEN010000608.1:0-3104 GCA_039179715.1 Pseudomonadota bacterium | reverse complement strand
GGAGGCGTCCCGTAAGGACAAGGCGTGAGCTGAGCGCCTGCCGGGCCGGTTAGAGCATCGGGCGATTCTCTAGGTGATGGACCCATAAATGAGACTGAAATGGCATGCGAAATGGCGAAATCCCGTTAGGAAGGGTGTGCGGAGCGGGCTTCCTGCCCGGTCAAACACACTGACGCCACGGGGTGTAGCCATTTCCGGGTCCTTCGGATTTGAGCGGCTTGCTCCTCCTCCGCGTTGCGAAAGGCTTGAAAATGCGCCACATTTCCTGCGCTTCCGCGCCTTGACGAGAAGCAAGCCGCCTCAAACCATTTCGGCCTCATTTATGGGTCCGTCACCTAGGTTCTGCGGCGCACGACTGCAACGTTGACCTCGTTCCAGATTTCAAACCCGAGTTTCCGGTAAAGCGCGATGGCGCCATGATTGTCCGCATAGGCATGGAGAAACGGCGTGTCTCCTTCCGCGCGTATCTTTGACGCGACATGCAATGTCAAAGCGCTTGCAAGACCGCGGCCCTGAAAATCGGGATGGGTACATAGACCGCTGATTTCCCTGTAGCCCGTCAGATTGAGCCGGGTTCCCCCCATCGCCGCGAGCCGGCCGTCGAACCGGACCCCGAAGAAGGTGCCGAGTTCAGGCGTCCGGTCCGTGAACGGGCCAGGTTTCGTCAATTCCGCCAGCGCCACCATCTCCGGCACGTCCGCGCGCGTCAAAGGTCTGATTTCGGCGTGTTGGGACGACGCTGCAGCGGCCGTTTTCTCGAGCATCAGGACACCGACTGCAGTCTTTTCGGCTACCAGATTGCCGGGGAGCCGAATCTCGTCTGCCTGCAGAAGGAATGCGGGATCTTCTCCGGGCAAGATCAGCTCTTCGAGCGCAGCCAGGGATTCGTCCGAATTGTCTTTCGCGGAGGCGAAAGGAGAGACCAGCGGATCAAAACGGCGCGCGCATGTGTGCCCTCGCGAAAACGCGTCCTGCCGGGTCGCAAGTGCGGACCACACCACGCGGTTGAGAAGATCGGTCATTTCATGGCTCCGCAGAAGTCGGCAAGGTCAAAACGTCATAATGGGAGGCCGTCTCCTCCCAGCGGGAAAGCACGGTTCGAGCAGCGGCCGGAACATGGCTGCGCGCGTAGTCAGCACCTTGAAAGGCGATAATGTCGTCGATGCTTTTGAAGGTCATGATTGTTGCAAACTCCACCTCGCCGGCAAAGTCGCGCCGCAGGACGTCTATTCCGAGAAAGCCGGGTATGGACATTGCCTTGATCCTGGGAATGACAGATCGGGAAAGAACATCGAGATAGCGGTCTGCATTGTCCGGTGTGGTCCAGCCATGCCAGATGCGTTTTATCACCGCACTTCCTCCATTTGCAAAACGATCTCGTCCCAGTCCGGCAGCGGACCGGATGAGCGGCGCGTCCGCAGCGGACGATCTTCCAGGGCGTCTTCCAGCTGGGAAAGCTGATGCAGCAGGGACCCGCTCAGTCCGGCACAGGCGTCAGCGACCGCCAGAATGATCTCCGGCCAGAGGGTCTGTTGCAGGTGCCGGACAAGTGCCTGGCCGTCTCCGGTCAGCGCGATCCTGGCAACACGCCGGTCCCGCGCATCGGGTGACGATTCAACCAGGCCGTCCGACTTCAGCTTGTTGACCATGCGTGTCACGCCCGGCTGGCTCAAGCCCACGGCGTCAGCGAGATGTCCGATGCTGAGTGGTCCGTATCGCTCCAGCGCCGCAAGCACGGGGTGATGCGAGGCCGGAAGGTCCAATTCCTGCGAAAGTGCGCTGATTTCCTGGGTCTGCGCCTGCAGTTTCTCTCCCATCCGTTTCAGCCGGCTGCCGAGTGTTCCGTAGCCAAGCGCGCGGACAATATCTTCCACCATTAGGGCCTCCAATTTATATAGCAAGTAATATAACAAGTTATATAAATCAAGGCGCTTGACAGATATGACGAATCAAATAACCATACAGTTATGGAACAAGTTGGTTATATAAGGGGGGATGCGTCGCTCGACGCCGTGTTTGCCGCGTTGTCCGACCCGACCCGAAGGGCAATTCTGACGCGCCTTGCGGCGGGCGAGGCATCCGTCAACGAAATCGCCGAGCCCTTCGACATGAGCCAGCCGGCCGTCTCCAAGCATCTGAAAGTGCTCGAGCGTGCGGGCCTGGTCATGCGCGGCGCGGACCGGCAGCGGCGGCCTGCAAGGCTCAACGCGGTCCCCATGAAGGAAGCCGTTGCCTGGCTGGAGGAATTCAAGTCGTTCTGGTCATCGAGTTTCGATCAACTCGACAGCTTGCTCGATGAACTGAAAAACACCGAAAACTGGGAGAAATAGAGTGTCCTTGCCTGAGTATATTCTGGAAAGACGTTTCAATGCGCCACGCGGGCTTGTCTGGAAAACCTGGACCGAGCCGGAGCTGCTTGCCCGATGGTATGGTCCGGGTGTTGAAACGGTCATTCACGAGCTGGATGTCAGGCCGGGCGGACTGTGGCTGAACGAGATGAGATTTGGCGGCGGCTCCCACTATCAGCGGGTCGAATACACCGAGGTCATTGAGCCTGAAAAACTTGTCTGGCTGCATTCGGTATCGGACGAAAACTGGGACCCGGCTTCCAATCCCATGATGCCGGACTGGCCAAGGACGCTGCTGACAACCGTCACCTTCACCGAAACGGGCGGCGAAACCGAACTGCGGCTTGTGTGGACGCCGCACGAGGCAACCGATGCCGAAATTGCCTGCTTCGCCGGGGCGATTGCTGGTCTCGATCAGGGTTGGGGCAAGGGAATGGAGATGCTGGCGGAGCTGCTGGTGGAGCTGAAGGCCTGATGTCTGCGCGATGCCGCTTGCCGCACCATCATGCGGCGAACAGGCGTCGGGCAGCCAGGGGTTGCCCGAGGTAGAGCAGTCAGTCGTATTCCGGCCCGCGCGCACGGTAAGGCGTGATTTCCTTCCATGCCTTCATCAGGGTGTCGAGCTCGTTGTCGCTGTGAGGCGCCATGATGATTTGCGGTTTCACCAGAAGATCGCCGTGGCCGCCATTCTTGTTGGGCAGGCCCTTTCCCTTGAGGCGCATGGGCTTGCCGCTCGACGTGTTGGGCGGGATCGTC
>JBCDEN010000028.1:0-13099 GCA_039179715.1 Pseudomonadota bacterium | reverse complement strand
GTGCTGCCGATGCCCCAGAGCTCCGCCGTGATGAAGACGTCCCTCGCCACGAACCTCTGCGCGAGCAACTCGTTGCCGAACGTATCGTTTTGCGCATCCGCGATCCGGTGGCGTTTCAGGTCGCCGAAAAGGGGAACCATCACCCGGCCCTTGTCGTCTCGCGGCAGTGTCTGCACCCAGTCAAGGGACGCAAGGTCAAGGGCGAGTGGTTCGTCCAGATCGCTTTGGCGCAGCGTTCCGGCCGTGTCGAACGGGCCCGGATCATGAAAAACCAGGGAATCCAGCGGCAGGGCAGGCTTGTGGCATGAAGCGCATCCGATTGCGCCGAATGTGCGCTCTCCTTTCGCGCTGGCGCTTTTCCAGACCTCGGGCAGATCATCCCTGCGCGTCGGTGCCGGCAGCGTTGCCTGCCATGCCACAAGCGCGGAAATCTGGCCGGCCGACATCTCGGCGGTAAACCCGTCGGCATCGAAATCGTCTGTTCCTGTCCAGGTCGGGCCGAACCGCTCGGTCGGTTGGATCCCGTGATGTGCATTCATGGCATTGACGGTGAACTGGCGCAGCGAGGCGAACACGCCCTTCTGGCTGAAGGGACGGATCGTCAGGTCATCGTCGACACCGTCAAGCGCGGACACATCCAGCGTACCGTCCGGATAGGCGGTGATGCTGCCGAAGGAAACGTCCTTGGCGGTGAGAGAAACCGTCTCCGGCTCTTTGTTGGCACGTGCCGTCTGCAATGCGTTCCGCCGCTGAGCGCGAAGCTCTGTCGTCATTTCTCGCGCCAGCAGCTCGATCAGGCCTGCGCCCTGGATCGCATTCGTGTTGCGCTCGTTCGAAAACTGCGGGTCGATCGTATCGAAATCGGCGCTTTCGAACCCCTCCGACACGAACACATTGGCGGTGAACGACCCGGCTCCGCCGACAACCGGTTCGTTGTGGCAGGAGGCGCAGGCGTTGGCGTCGGGCCCTGCAAGCCGCTGAAACGTGAGATGTGACTGGCGGCGGACTTTGGTGGGAACGATCGCCCCGGTCGCGTCCGGACGGCCAGCACCGTCGAGGCTGGTGAACTTGGCGGAAAAAAGGTGTTCCCCAAGCGGCTGCAGCACCGCGATGGGGTCCTCGCCCGACGCCGCCAACTGGTCGATATCGATATCTTCCTGGATCGCCTTTTCGCTCCAGGGCGGAAGATCCGGATCGGCCAGTGCGGGCACCTGCCAGATCGAACCGGCCAGGGCCACCGTCAAGGCAAGTCTCGATGCACCCGTCACGCCGATACCTCCTCGCTGTCGGTCCGCCCGGCGTGGTTGCCGCGAAAGGAGGCCCTGCCGAGAAAGTCCTTGTCGAGCCGCTCCATCGACTGCGCGATCAGGCCGCTCCGGATGAAGTCCTCGTTCCAGGGCATCACATCAAGCGAGAAATTGTTGCGAAGATCCGCGACAAGCGCTTCTTCAAGCCCGTCCCACATGGCCTTTTCCATAAAGGAGAAAGCACGCACGGCAGCACCGGTCAGGACCAGGCGTTTCGGATCGATCATCGCGATGACCCGGGCAATTCCGAAGCCTAGAACACGGCCTGCGTCCTCAAAGGCCTTGAGCGCATCCAGGTCACCGGAACCCGCGCGCTCCAGGAGCTGCGCGAGGCCGCGAACCCCGGCCTTTATGCTGACCGGATCGGTGTCTTCCGGCAGGTGGCTGGCCGCCCGGATCAGGGCATAGTCGGACAGGTAGGCTTCCAGGCAGCCGCGTTTGCCACAGCGGCACAGGGCCCCACCCGGAATATGATTCGCATGTCCGAACTCGGCCGCGGTTCCGCTCGCGCCGGAAAACAGCTGGTTGTTGAGATAGAGGCCCATGCCGACCCCGTAATCCAGCATGATCACTGCGAAGGTGCCGCTGTAGCGGTTGGGGTCCGACCAGTGCAGCGCTTCCGTTATCATGTTGGTATCATTGGAGATATAGCACTCCGCACCAAATGCATCCTGCAAGGGCGCAACCACCGGAATACCGCGTCCGGCAAAGGCCGGGCTCCAGGCAACCTGCCCTGTTTCGGTTTCGACGACGCCTTGCGCCGCGACACCGATCTCGCAGACATGTGCGGGATCGACTCCGGCCTCGTCGAGGAAACCGCGGATCGCCGCAACGATGGTCTGCGGGAAACTGTCTGCATCCGCGGCCGTGCTGTCGAACTTGATCCGCCTGTCCAGCACGACCTCGCCGGCAAAATTGACCAGTGCAAGGTCGATATTGTTCACCGACAAGCGCGCGCAGATGATGAAAACGGCTCCCGGAGACAGCTTCAGGAGGGTTCTCGGCCGCCCGCGCGCCTGCGGTGCCTTGGGCTCTTCGCTCTCCAGACTGACGATCAGTCCCTGATCCAGAAGATCGGAGGTGATCGCGGTCACGGTTGCGGGGCTCAGGCGCGTGATCTGGCCGAGATCGATCCGCGCCATCGGACCGCTTCTGCGCAGCGCCTGGAGTACAATACTTCGGTTTTGCCGCCGGATCTGATCCCGGTCCGCCTTGCGTGTCATGCTCGCTCAGCTCTTCTCAAGGTGTTTCCTCTGCCCCGGGTTTCTCCCGGTTTTTCTCTGTTCGGTCGACAATTTATAGCCTCTTCCGACAGAGTTTTGCAAAACCATGTTGACAGGAGCAACGCTTTCCTGCAACTTTTTTTCGGACACCAAAAAAAATAACAACAAGGCTGTCCCATTTGCGGCACTGCAACAAAGTGCCGAATGACAAAGTGCATTTTTCGGCTCGGCTGACACGCAGGCAGGGCCAACTGGAGGAAACATCGCGATGCGTAAGATTACCACTTTGCTGGCGGGCGCTCTGCTGTCCGCAACCGCTCTGACCGCCGCACAGGCAGATGACGTCGTTGTCGGCGTGAGCTGGTCGAATTTCCAGGAAGAACGCTGGAAGACGGATGAAGCAGCCATCAAGGGCGCTCTGGAAGCCGCCGGCGCGAAATACATCTCTGCCGATGCGCAGAGCTCGTCCGCAAAACAGCTGTCCGACGTCGAAGCTCTGATCGCACAGGGTGCAACGGCCCTGATCATCCTGGCGCAGGACGCACAGGCAATCGGGCCGGCTGTCCAGGCTGCCGCTGACGAAGGCATCCCGGTCGTCGGTTACGACCGCCTGATCGACGACTCGCGCGCCTTCTACCTGACCTTCGACAACGTTGAAGTCGGCCGCATGCAGGCTGCCGCCGTTCTCGCGGCTCAGCCGAAGGGCAACTACGTCATGATCAAGGGCTCCCCGACTGATCCGAACGCGGATTTCCTGCGCGGCGGTCAGCAGGAAGTTCTGCAGGCAGCGCTTGATTCCGGCGACATCAAGATTGTCGGCGAAGCCTACACCGACGGCTGGCTTCCGGCGAACGCACAGCGCAACATGGAGCAGATCCTGACGGCAAACGACAACGGCGTCGATGCCGTGGTCGCCTCCAACGACGGCACCGCCGGTGGCGTCGTTGCCGCACTGACCGCACAGGGCATGGAAGGCATTCCGGTCTCCGGTCAGGACGGCGACCACGCAGCCCTGAACCGCGTTGCCAAGGGCACGCAGACCGTGTCCGTCTGGAAGGACGCGCGTGAACTCGGCAAGGCTGCCGGTGAAATCGCCGTCGCTCTTGCCGGCGGTTCGGAAATGTCGGCCGTCGACGGTGCCGGCAGCTGGACGTCGCCGGGCGGTACGGAACTGACCGCAAAGTTCCTGGCACCGCTTCCGATCACCAAGGACAACCTGAGCGCTGTTGTCGATGCAGGCTGGATCTCCAAGGATGATCTGTGCCAGGGCGTGTCCGGCGGTCCGGCTCCCTGTAACTGATAGACTTGTTGAAAACGCGGCCCCGGACGTAAGATCGGGGCCGCATCAGAACGGGTGCATCAAGGCACCACGGGCAGACCACCCGGCAAACAGCGAACCGGTCTCCAAGCAGGAGTTACCCTGATGTCCGACACCGCTCTGCCCGGCTCAAAACGCCCGGCGGCTCGAAACTTGTTTGCGGCACTGCAGCTCGACACGCGACTACTGGGAATGATCGGGGCGTTCGTCGTCCTGTGTCTGGTCTTCAACGTGTTCACCGATGGCCGTTTCCTCACGCCGCGCAACATCTTCAATCTGACGATCCAGACCGTCTCCGTCGCGATCATGGCGACCGGAATGGTGTTCGTCATCGTCACCCGTCACATCGATCTGTCGGTCGGGTCCCTCCTTGCGACCGTTGCGGCCGTCATGGCGGTGGTCCAGACGGATCTTCTTGCGCATCCCGAAGTGCTTGGGCTTGGTCACCCGGCAATCTGGGTGCTTGCGCTGATCGCCGGGATCTGTGTTGGCGTCGCAATCGGCGCTTTCCAGGGCTGGATGATCGGTTACCTCGGCATTCCGGCCTTTATCGTTACGCTCGGCGGCCTGCTGGTCTGGCGGAACGTGGCCTGGTTCATCACGTCCGGTCAGACAATCGGTCCCCTGAACGAGACATTCACCATGCTTGGCGGCATTGGCGGCACGATGGGTGAGACCGCGTCCTGGATATTTGGTCTTCTCGCGGTTGGTATCGTGTTGTGGCTGCAGGTTGCCTCGCGCCGCCGCCGGGCCTCCCATGGCTTTCCGGTCAAGCCCGTGTGGGCCGAGCTTGCCCTTGGAGCAATCTCGACGGTCGCGATCCTAGGGTTCGTAGCGATCCTGAACGCCTATCACATACCGGCTGCACGGTTGAAACGGATGTTCGAGGCAGTCGGCGAGACGATGCCGGAAGGCCTTGAGGTCGGCTACGGCATTCCCTATTCGGTCGTGCTTCTGATCCTGGTGGCGGTCGCCATGACAGTTGTTGCCCGGCGCACACGCCTTGGCCGCTATATCTTCGCAACGGGCGGAAATCCGGACGCGGCAGAGCTTTCAGGCATCAACACGCGGTTCCTGACGGTCAAGATCTTTGCGATCATGGGCGGTCTGTGCGCGCTCGCCGGGGCCGTTGCGTCCGCCCGTCTCGGCTTTTCGACAAACGACATCGGCACGCTCGACGAGCTCCGCGTGATCGCGGCCGCCGTGATCGGCGGAACAGCGCTTGCGGGCGGCGTCGGTACGATCTACGGCGCAATTCTTGGGGCGCTGATCATGCAATCGCTGCAATCCGGCATGGCGATGGTCGGCGTTGATGCGCCGTTGCAGAACATCGTGGTCGGCGTTGTTCTGGTCGTGGCCGTCCTGGTCGACATCATCTACCGCAAGCGCACGGGAGAGTAAGACATGGCAACACCTCTCGTAGAAATGAAGGACATGTGCATTTCCTTTGGCGGCGTGCACGCTGTCGATCATGTCACGGTCGATCTCTTCCCGGGTGAAGTCGTCGGACTTCTGGGCCACAACGGCGCCGGCAAGTCGACCCTGATCAAGATCCTCTCCGGGGCCTACAAGGCCGACAGCGGCCAGATCCTGATCAACGGTGAGGAAGCGCACATTCACTCGCCAAGGGATGCGCGCTCCTACAACATCGAGACGATCTACCAGACGCTTGCTCTGGCGGACAATCTCGATGCGGCCTCGAACCTGTTCCTCGGCCGTGAGCTGACGACACCGTTCGGCTTCGTCGATGACGATGCCATGGAAGCGGAAACCCGCAAGATCATGGGCAAGCTCAATCCCAACTTCAAGAAGTTCCATGCGCCTGTGAAAGCCCTGTCCGGCGGTCAGCGCCAGTCGGTTGCCATCGCGCGCGCGGTCTACTTCAACGCCAAGATCCTGATCATGGATGAACCGACTGCGGCGCTCGGCGTCCACGAGACGCAAATGGTCGCGGAGCTGATCGAGGAGCTGAAGAAACAGGGCCTCGGCATCTTCCTGATCAGCCATGACATCCATGACGTCTTCGCGCTCTGCGACCGGCTTGCGGTGATGAAAAACGGTCAGCTGGTCGGCACCGCCAAAACGACGGACGTCACCGACGATGACGTGCTGGGCATGATCATCCTCGGCAAATGCCCGGCCGGTGCAACGCCGGGCCCGGGCGCACTTGTGGAAGAAGCGGCGGCAAGCTAAACCGGACCGGTCTGCGGGCATGGGCGCGCAGACCGGTCGTATTCTTGAAATTTTGAGCCGTGACCTCGTGTCGGGGGCCGGCTTTCCTTTCGGCGAATTCTGAGGAACGCACCTCATGTTTATCGGTCTCGACGTCGGCACCAGTTCCGTCAAAGCCATTCTGCTCGGCGACGATCAATCCCTGATCGCCTCGGCGACATCCGACCTCACGGTTGAGCGGCCACATCCCGGCTGGTCCGAGCAGGACCCGGACAGTTGGTGGCGCGCCTGCGAAAACGTGCTTGACGCCCTGAAGGCCGAGGCTCCGAAAGCCCTTGCAGCCGTCAGGGGCATCGGGCTTTCCGGACACATGCATGGTGCCACGCTACTTGATGGCGACGGCCGGCCCGTGCGCCCTTGCATCCTGTGGAACGACGGCCGATCGGGCAAACAATGCGAAGAACTCACACGCACTGAGCCCAAGTTTCAGACGCTCGGTGGCAACCTCGTCATGCCCGGTTTCACAGCCCCAAAGTTGCAATGGGTCCGAGAAAACGAACCTGAGATCTTCGCCAGGACGGAGATGGTCCTCCTCCCCAAGGACTATGTGCGCTTCAGGCTGACCGGAGACTATGTGGGTGACATGTCCGACAGTGCCGGAACACTCTGGCTGGATGTTGCCAGGCGGGACTGGAGCGATGATCTCCTCGCCGCAACAGGCCTCGACCGCAGCAAGATGCCACGGCTGGTCGAAGGCTCTGAAAGCTCCGGCACGCTGAAGCCGGATCTCAGCGCACGCTGGGGGTTTGAAACGCCGCCGGTTGTCGCGGGCGGCGGCGGCGACAACGCGGCATCTGCCTGCGGGGTCGGCGCGGTCGATCCGGGGTCCGCGTTCGTCTCGCTCGGAACCTCCGGTGTCCTGTTCGTGACCAATGACCGGTTCTCGCCGAATGTCGATGGCGCGGTTCACGCCTTCTGCCATGCCGTACCGCAGACCTGGCACCAGATGGGCGTGATCCTGTCGGCAACGGACAGTCTTAACTGGCTGGCCGGAATCCTCAAGAAGTCGCCGGGAGAATTGACCCACGCGCTCGGACGCGTTTCCGGTCCCTCAGCGGTGTCGTTTCTTCCCTATCTCGGCGGTGAACGCACGCCGCATAACGATGTCGATATTCATGCCGGGTTCGCCGGCATATCCCATGAAACCGATGATGCGGCGCTGACCCACGCCGTCCTCGACGGGGTCGCCTTTGCGCTGAAGGATTGCCTGGAAGCGCTGAGCGTGGCGGGCACGACAATGGACCGCGTGCTTGCCGTTGGGGGCGGGTCGCGCTCGCAGACCTGGCTGGAGATTATCGCCAGCCTGCTGAATGTGACCGTTGATGTTCCGGTAGACGGCGATTTCGGTGCGTCCCTGGGGGCAGCACGCCTTGGACAGGCCGCCGCGCTCGGATCGAGCGACGGGATCTTCGGCAAACCGGCGCTTCAGACAAGCATCGATCCGGTTCCGTCATTAAGCGAACACTATGCCGATGCCTACGGGCGCTGGCGCAAACTTTACCCGGCATTCAAGCAAGCCGGCTTCTGAGGAGCAACACATGAGCACTGGGTTCTTTGGCGATCTGCAGCCTATTCAATATTCCGGACCAGACAGCCGCGATCCGCTGACCTACCGGCATTACGACAAGAACGAAGTCGTTCTCGGCAAGCGGATGGAAGATCACCTTCGCCTGGCCGTCTGCTACTGGCACAACTTCTGCTGGCCGGGCGGCGACCCGTTTGGCGGGGAAACCTTCATGCGTCCATGGATGGCTCCGGGGGGCGACCCGATGGAGCAGGCCCGTTTCAAGGCGGATGTCGCCTTCGAAATGTTCCAGATCCTGGGCATGCCCTTCTTCACCTTCCATGACCGTGACATTGCACCGGAAGGAGCGACGCTGGCGGAAAGCAATGCCAACGTGAACGCCATCGCCGATATCTTCGAGGCCAAGATGGCCGACACCGGCATCGGTCTCCTGTGGGGAACGGCAAACATGTTCTCGAACCGCCGCTTCATGGGCGGTGCGGCGACCAATCCGGACCCGGATGTCTTTGCCTACGCAGCTGCCCAGGTGAAGAACGCCATGGATGTCACCGACCGCCTGAAGGGTCAGAACTATGTGCTCTGGGGTGGCCGCGAAGGCTACGAGACACTGCTCAACACCAACGCGAAACAGGAGCTTGATCAGTTGGGCCGGTTCCTCAACATGGTCGTGGAATACAAACACAGGATCGGCTTCACCGGGACCATCCTGATCGAACCGAAGCCGCAGGAGCCGAGCAAGCACCAGTACGATTACGATGTTGCGACGGTTTACGGCTTCCTTCAGGCCTATGGCCTTGAAAACGAAGTCAAGATGAACATCGAGCAGGGGCATGCGATCCTCGCCGGTCATTCCTTCGAGCACGAACTGCATATGGCGCGCTCCTTTGGCATTCTCGGGTCCGTCGACATGAACCGGAACGATTACCAGTGCGGATGGGACACCGACCATTTCGGCATGAACGTGCCGGAACTGGCGCTTGCCTACTACGAGATCCTGATGGATGGCGGCTTCACCACCGGCGGCACCAATTTCGACGCCAAGCTGCGCCGTCAGTCCCTGGACTCGGTCGACCTGATCCAGGCCCATGTCGGGTCGGCGGACGCGATCGCGCGCGCTCTGAAGGCGGCGGCGGCCATCATCGAGGACGGACGGTTGAAAGGCTTCGTCGACGATCGCTACCAGGGCTGGCAAAAGCCGGAAAACGCGGACATCCTGAATGGCGGTTCTTCGCTCGAAGCTTTGGCACACCGTGTTCACAGCACCGATCTGGAACCGCAACCCAAATCCGGCCGCCAGGAATATCTGGAGAGCCTTCTGAACCTGTTCGTCTGAGGTTTCGCGTCATCCCGGTTTGCCGCTCTCAGGGCAAATCGGGACACCACCTTGAGCAATCGGGTAGTCCGCAACACAGGTCATGCCATGGCGTGACTTTCTTGCCTCGGACACCTCTTCCACCGCTGGTCATTGCAGGGCCTGACCCTGCAATCCATCCCATTTGCTCTCGGATCGGGAAGATCATCGAGTGGCTCTGAAGCGGCATGGATGCCATGGTCGAGCCCACTGCTGTCCGGTTTAGAATTTGCTGTCCAATTCATGTCATTGAAAAAGCGGGAGTGTTTTGTCCGAAGCTAAGTCGGGATACGGACCTGTTTCCCGGACTTGTCGTCCCGGTTTGACGCGTAAGCGGCAAGACCGGGATCCAGTACGCCGTGTGGCTGGAGGTGAGAAAAGGGTAGAGAAACAAGGGGGTACTGGTTCCCTGCCTTCCGCTGCGCTGCAGCAGGGATGACAAGTCTGCTTGCGTGAACGCCTCCAAAGGGGGCTCATTTCCTGTTAAACCGGACAGCAGTGGGTCGAGCCATGGCATGACCGCGTGTGATTCCCCCGCGTTGGACACCTCTTTCACCGCTTGTCATTGCAGGGCCTGCCCCTGCAATCCATGCCATTCTCTCTCGGACCGGGAAGGTCATCGGGTTGCACTGCAGCGGCATGGATGCCGAGGTCGAACGGTCTGCCGCTGAGTTTGAAAGTCACTCCTGCCATTCATGCAGTGGGCGGCTTTTGTTGTCCGCGCTGACGTCTGCATCTTTGTGAACAGAACCGCACATCCTCCCAAACTCGCTCCCACTTCTTCCGCCACGAGAACGGTCGTCCGCAGGCGGGACAGGTTTTCCGGGGCAGGTCGGATTTCTTGCGCATCTTCATGAGGAGGGCTCGAACAGGTCTGCCTGATCCGGCGCGCTGTTCCGGCGTGCACGGCGGCGGCTGCGTTCCTGGCCGCGCATCGGTATGCCGCTTTTCCGGCTGCCGTGCTTTTGCTGGATGTCGGCGGCCTTGCCGCGAAACGCCTGTCCTTTCCTGATGGCCCAGACCTTTTCACGGGCATCCTTTGCCGCGCTCAGGTAATCGACAACGGGAAACGGGTAGATTTTCCCGAGGATCTTTCCGGCGCTGTCCGACTTCCAGGGTTCATGAATGTGCGCGCCGTCCAGCGACGCCAGTTCCGGCACCCATCGGCGTACAAACGTGCCGTCAGGGTCCTGGTCCAGTCCCTGCTTGACCGGGTTGTAGATACGGATCGTGTTGATGCCGGTGGTGCCGGACTGCATTTGCACCTGGGGCCAGTGAATGCCGGGTTCGTAATCCGTGAACAGCCGCGCCATGTGCTCACCGGGCGCGCGCCAGTCGAGCCAGAGGTGGTAGCTGGAAACAGCAATCAGCATGGCCCTCATGCGGAAATTCATCCAGCCTGTCTCTCTCAGGCAGCGCATGCAGGCATCGACAAAAGGCAGGCCGGTTTCGCCTGCCTCCCAGGCCCTGAGGCGGGTCAGGTCGGGCGTTGACGGGCGCAGACCGTCATAGGCGCCGTGCAGATTGTAGTGTTCCAGACGGGTCTCGTCTTCCAGTTTCTGCATGAAATGGCAATGCCAGTGCAGGCGGCCGGAGAACGACCGCATCGACCCCTGCCAGGTGCTGCGGCCAGTAAACCGGCTTTCCTTCAGCTCGCGCTGCCGCGCCCAGGCCGCCTGTGCGGCCTCGCGCATCGAAACCGTGCCGAAGGTCAGGTGGGGCGACAGTCTCGAACAGGCGTCGAAGGCGCGAACCGGTGTCGACATGGCGGCGCGATATCTCTTCCCGCGGGAAAACAGAAAGCTCTCAAGCGTGGACAGCGCGTTGGTTCTGCTGCCTCGCTGACGCGCGGGACAGGGATCATCGGCAAGCCCGAGGTCCCTGGCGGCCGGCGGGTGCCCGGGATCAACGCCTGAAAGCGGCTCCAGATGTGGCGGGTCAATCGGTGCTTCGGCCATGAACCTGTCCCATTTCCGGGCCCAGCCGTCACGGTTCTTCAAGCCGCGCAGGACGCCGGTCTGCCGGCACTCGGTCCAGCCGACCCCCTTCGACCGGCACCAGGCGGCAACACGCTTGTCGCGCTCGAACGTCCAGGCATTGCCGGTTTCTTCATGCGACCAGAGCATGTCGATTGGCTGTTGCCCGGAGAGCGCGTCGAGGACGCCGGTGACGTTCCCGGTCCGAATGATCAGGGTCTGACCCAGATGGGCAAGGTCCTGCCGAAGCTCTTCAAGACACTCCAGAAGAAAAGAAAAATGCCGTCCGGATGCGTCGGGCTGCTGCCAGAAGTCCGGTTCGAAAACAAAAAGAGGCAGAACGGGACCGCCGCGCAGGCTGGCGCGTTTGAGGGGAGCGTGATCCTGTACGCGAAGATCTTTTTTGAACCAGACGACCTGCATGGCGGTGACCGCAATTGGATCTGAAAGAAATTGAATTTCGTCTTTGTTAGTACGCATGATCGCCGCAACGGATCGCAGGCCGGTTTTTCAGGGCGGCGAGCGCGGTCAAAGGCTGTCGAAAAAACGCTTGCCGTCCGGGTCGGACAGATCGTGCAACCGGTTTGCGGCATGGCGTGCGAAGCGATGGGTTACCGACTTGCGCGTCGCCGCGGCAAGCTTGTGTTCCGGTGCCTCCCGCAGGATCTCCGCGCCGAAACCGTCGGAAACGATAAGGCCGGCCTCTTCCGGAAAGATATTCAGCGGCACGTCGGGATGGGTTGCGAAAAACAGGCGGTCGCAGTGTTGCCGGTAGTCGGGCCATTTGTGGTCGGCACGGAAGTCCGCGACCGAGGACTTCACCTCGATGATCCAGATCTCGTGTTTCGGTCCGAGCGCAAGCAGGTCGGCCCGCCGGGAAGATGCAAGCGTGACTTCCGGCAAGCAGGCAAAGTCGAACTGGCGCATCAGACGCGCGGTTCCGCGCCAGACCTTGAGGGCCGTTTCCGATTGACGGCCATCGACAAGGGGGTTGTCCAGTTGGAGGCGCCCGGCCGCTGTGTGCGTTTCCTGGTTCATTTGAAATTTGTTCCATCTTTGTTCACATTTTGCAAGAGCTGTGTTTTAAACACGTCGTGACCCGTCAAATTGACGGTTTCCGGATCTGGGCCACGTGGGTATGCTGGTGCAGTCAGGCCAGGAGGGGCAATGTATTTGAGAATTCTCAGGCGGGGAGCAGTCCTTGCCGCACTGCTGGCTTTGCCATCGACAACCGGCTTCGCCGCCAAGGGTGATCTGAAGGTCCAGGTCCCGAAATCCGCACCTTTGCTGCAGGGGCGGACGCTTGACTTGCGTTTCGCCGACTTCGCGCAAGGCATCTGGGTCAGGGACCTGAGCGATTGCCCGCCCCCGAGTATCGACCGGAGTGCACCAGGCAGCGCGCTCGCCATTTATCGCGGCCTTTGGGAAATGCCGGATCGCATTTGCCAGGTCTATGGAGCTGAACTCGGTGGGAGGGACACGCAGCGCGCCGCGATCAACTGTCTCCTGAACAGCGGCGCGGAGTCGATCGAACTGGTCACGGTGCAACCACGCGGAACCGGCAGTCTTCTCGTTCAGGAGGGCGAGCGCCCGCCGGTCCAGTTCCGATTTTGTGAGAAGATCACGCCAGTGCTGAAAGCGGCAGACGAATAACCCGTCGGCATTTCCGCGATTGCAGGCAGCGCTGTGTGCAAAGCGCCACTCAGAGCGCGTTGACCGGAACCTTGAGGAAGGTTTTGCCGTTTTCTTCCGCTGGCGGCAGTTTGCCTGCGCGCATGTTGACCTGGATGGACGGGATGATGAGCTTGGGCATGGAGAGCTGGGCATCCCGCTCGGTGCGGAACGTCACGAACTCTTCTTTCGTCTTGCCGCCGCCGACATGAATGTTGTGCTGCTTTTCGTCGCCGACGGTCGTCTCCCACTGGATGTCCCGCCCGTTCGGGCCGTAGTCGTGGCACATGAACAGGCGCATGTCTTCCGGCAGGGACAGAACCTTCTGGATGGAATCGTAGAGTATTGCCGCGTCACCGCCCGGGAAATCGGCACGCGCCGAGCCGCCGTCGGGCATGAACAGCGTGTCGCCGGCAAAGGCGGCATTGCCCATGACATGCACCATGCAGGCGGGCGTGTGGCCGGGCGTCGCCATGGCAAAGGCCGTCATCTCTCC
>JBCDEN010000862.1:0-1508 GCA_039179715.1 Pseudomonadota bacterium | reverse complement strand
GCCGACCACCTGTCCTGCGCGCGGCTTCTGCTGGAAGCCGGCAGCGTGCTTTATCCCGATTTCATATCCGGATGCGGCAACGAGGACATGGTGCAGTTCCTGGAAGACTGGCGCGACACACACGCTTAGGGGCACATCCGGCCGGCTGGACCAATCTGTGGTCGAGGGCGCGATTGTTTTGACGCGTTCACAATTCTGGAGTTAAGTCGGATCAGTTCGGTCGGGTTGTTTCCAATAAGGGGGATCGCATGGAAAGTGCAATGGATCAGGTCGGGGCGTATGGGCCACTGATAATCAATGCGGTGAAAGCAGTCGTTGTTCTCATCATCGGCTGGATCGTGGCGGGCATGGTCTCCCGGCTGGTGCGGCGCAGGATCGTCTCTCATCCGCAGATAGACGACACGATCGGCGGTTTCGCTGCATCCATCGTCCGCTGGCTGATCCTGCTGGTCACGCTGATTGCGATCCTCCAGCTCTTCGGTATCGAGGCCACCAGCCTGGTTGCGGTTCTTGGTGCCGGTACACTGGCCATCGGCCTGGCTCTGCAGGGTACGTTGAGCGATGTCGCCGCCGGCGTGATGCTGATCATCTTCCGGCCCTACAAGATCGGACAGTTTGTCGACATCGGCGGCACTTCTGGCACGGTCAAGGATCTCAACATCTTTGTCACCGAGCTCGTGACACCCGACAACGTCCAGATCATCATGCCCAACGGTCAGGCATGGGGCACGGTCGTGACCAATTTCTCGGCCCACGAAACCCGCCGTCTCGACCTGATCTTCGGCATTGACTACGGCGACGATGCCGACAAGGCCATTCAGATCATCCTGGATGTCGCCAATGTGGACGAGCGCGTGCACAAGGATCCTGAGCCGTGGGTGCGCGTGACCAACCTGGGAGACAGTTCCGTTGATCTCGGCGTTCGCCTGTGGTGCGAGGCGGCGGATTACTGGGAACTGAAGTTCCATATGCTGAAAGCCGTGAAGGAAGCCTTCGACGCGGGCGGTGTGTCCATTCCCTATCCGCATTCTGTCGAGATCCAGAAGGCCGGATAAGGGCTTTCGTCTGAAACCGGGAGACCGCCTCAACCCGGGACGGTCTCCCTTTTTTTGCCCGTATTCGCGGCGGTTTCCTGTTCAGCCGCAGTGTCCGGCGCGTTTGCGGCCCCTTTTTGCACCTCGTCTTCCGATGCGCTGCCGGGCGCTGTCTGCCCCTCGGTTTTCGAAACCGTGATCGTTTCGGTCACCTTGATCTCCTCCGTGACCTCGATCTCGATTGTCTTTCCATCAGGATCTTCAAGGACCGGAGACGCATCGGCTGACATTTCCTGACCGTTTTCATCGCCTTTTGCTTCACTCAGCTGGGCCTGATCCTGATCCCGCGCCCGGTCCTCGGACGCGAATTGCGGCACGACCGGATCTTCTATCTCGTGCTCCGCCTTGTCGGTGTTCATCAGCTGCCGCATCTCGGCAAGCGCGACGACATGTTCGCGCAGGTCGGGATGCTGG
>JBCDEN010000095.1:0-9185 GCA_039179715.1 Pseudomonadota bacterium | reverse complement strand
GGCGGGCAAGATCACCGGAAGCCTTTGCTTCCCTGGCAAGGAAAGACTGGGAGGGATCTGTGGGACATACCGTTGTCGACCCGAAATTCTTGGACCTGATGGACCAGCACGCCGCTGTTGAACGGATCGGCACCGGTTTCGTGTTCACCGAGGGGCCAATCTGGCATCCCACGGAACACCATCTCCTGTTTTCCGACATGCCGGGCGATGTCCGGCGCAAATGGACGCGGCAGGAAGGGGTGAGCGAATACCTGCGCCCGTCGAACAAGGGCAACGGCATGACCTATGACGCGGAGCTGAACCTCCTCGTCTGCGAACATGCCACGAGTTCGGTCGCGCGGTTCCGCCCGGACGGAACGCGCGAAATGCTCGCTTCGCATTTCGAGGGCAGGGAACTCAATTCCCCCAACGACATCGTGGTGAGATCGGATGGGGCGATCTTTTTCACCGATCCGACCTATGGCCGCATGGAGCATTTCGGAGTGCCTCGTGCGCTTCAGCAGGGCTTTCAGGGGGTCTACATGCTGCCCGCCGGCCACAGGCCGGGCGATGAGGCAGTCCTTGTGTCCGATCGCTACATGTTCACCCAGCCGAACGGGCTTTGCTTTTCGCCGTGTGAACGCTGGATGTGGGTGAATGACACCGAGCAGGCGAATATCCGCATGTTCGATGTCGGCGAGGACGGCAGGCTCAGAAACGGACGCATCTTTGCATCCGGCATCAAGGATGCGGTGAAGGCGGGCGTTCCGGACGGCATGAAGGCGGATGCCAACGGCAATGTCTGGGTCACGGCGCCCGGCGGGGTCTGGGTCTATTCGTTCGAGGGACTTCTGATCGGCAAGATCGAAGTGCCGGAAATGGTTGCCAATCTGCATTGGGGCGGCGAGGACTGGCAGACCCTGTTCATGTGTGCCTGCACGTCCGTTTACACCGTGAAGACCAAGGTCCGGCCCCGGTCGGAACCTTTCATGTCTGCGAAACCGGCGAGCCTTCCGGCGACCGCTGCGGCTGCCGGTTCTGTCGGCGCATCTTCCAAGGGGCTGCAGCTTGCCGAATGTCCTGCACTCGATCCGAAGAAAACGGCTCTCCTGATCCAGGACCTGCAGAATGACGTCATGATCGATGGGGGCGCTTTCGAGGGAACCGGCTCGCCGCAGCATGCGCGCGAGCAGAATGTGGTTGCCAATGCGATTGCCCTTGCAGACGAGGCCCGGCGGCATGGAATACCCGTTATCCACATCTGGATGGTTTGCGAGCCCGGTCATCCGCTCCTTGCCCAGCATGCGCCGCTGTTTCAGGGGCTCAAGGGCGAAAACGCCCTGGTGAGGGGAACGTGGGGCGTCGCTCCGGTGCCGGGACTGGAGCCGAAACCGGGCGACCTCGTCTGCGAGAAAATGTCCATGAGCGGCTGGGAAACATCGCGCCTTGAGAGCTACCTGCGCCACGCCGGTATCGACACGATCATCAATACCGGATCCTGGACCAACATGAGCGTGGAACACACCGCGCGCACCGCTGCGGACAAGGGCTTCAGGGTGGTTGTGCCGGAAGATGCCTGCTCTACAATGAACGCTGACTGGCACCGCGCGTCGATCAACTACGCCATGCAGAACGTGGCCCATGTCACGTCGGTTGCCTCGGTCATGTCCGCATTGGGATAGGAGCCATTGAATGAGCAGGGTCGCGATCGTCACCGGAGGTGCGCAGGGCATCGGTTTTGCCTGTGCGAAAAGATTGAAGGCCGACGGGGCGCGTCTTGTTCTTTGGGACATGGATGAAGAGGTGCTTGGATCCGCGGCATCTGAACTCGATGCAACCGCGATCAAGGTTGATCTTTCCGACTGGAACGCGGTTTCAGAAGCCTATGAGCGCACCAAGTCGCTTGTCGGTGGTGCCTCCATCGTCGTGAACTCGGCGGGGATTGCCGGACCGAACATGCCTGTTGAAGACTATCCCGTCGCCGACTGGGCGCGGATCATGGACATCAACGCGAACGGGTCGTTCCATGTGCTCAAGGCGGTTCTTCCCGACATGAAAAAGGACAATTACGGCCGTGTCGTCCTGATCGCCTCTGTTGCGGGCAAGGAGGGCAACCCGAACGCCGCGGCATACAGTGCTTCGAAAGCGGCCGTCATGGCCCTTGCCAAGAGCGCCGGCAAGGAATGCGCGAGCTACGACATTGCCGTCAACGCCGTGACGCCTGCGGCCGCGCGCACGCGTATCTTCGATCAGATGAGCCAGGAGCATATCGACTACATGCTGTCGAAGATCCCCAGGAACCGCTTTCTCGAAGTGTCCGAGGCCGCGGAAATGATCGGCTGGCTGTGCAGCCCTGAAAACAGTTTCACAACAGGCGCGGTCTTCGATCTGTCCGGCGGCCGGGCAACGTATTGAGCAGTCCGGCTGGGCACCGCCGCCGTGACCTCAAGCTCCTCAAGCAAAGACACGTTGGCACAACGGTTCTGCAGCACGCACGGCGTTCGCAGAACGGAAATCTTTGTTTGCAGAACTGCAAGCTTCTGTTGTTTTTTCGGAAGCAGTAAACTCGTCTGAAAATAGTTAACATTTAAACTATTGAAAAATAATAGAAAAATATTCGGAAAAGGTATCTGGTTAATGGCCTCTTAACTGCACAGCTCCGGCTGAAATTGCGCATCTGCGCGTTATCAGAAGGAGTGCAGTATTATGCCTAGCTTACCCGCAACACGTCCCGTCATCGGGACCAATGAAGATGATGTTTTGAATGGCTCGAAACACTCCGACGTAATGTCCGGACGTTTCGGCGACGATCTCCTCACCGGCAAGAACGGCAATGACGAAATCTGGGGTGGAACCGGAGACGACACGCTCTACGGCAACAACGGCAACGACATTCTCTACGGGTCGGGCGGTCCGAGCCTCGTACAGGTAACGTCGGTCGAGATCACCGATGACTATCCGGTTTCCGTTGTTTTCGAAGGCGAGACCGCCGGATACCGCAACACGTTCGGCTACTACAAGATCGCCGAAGACGGCACGATCCAGGACGTCGAGTTCATCTGGCCGAACGCTTCGCTGCAAGGCAGCGGCGGCAGTCTGATTGCGGGCGAGTCCCGCGAATTTCTCGATGTGAGCGCCGGGGACCGTATCTCGTTCTTCATCGTGTCCAACGGCTACAGCCGCAACGGCGGCTATTCGCATCTCGACATGGAAAACGGAACACTGGAATTCCAGAATTCCGATGGAACCCAGGCGACGCTCTCAAGCGACAGCCCGCGCCTTTATCACATTGCCCCCGACGGCTCGAAGACGCTCATTAAGTATGACCCCTACCACACGTCCGCCTATGGCGACACGGTCAACCTGAACCCGGACAACATCCTGCATACGACAGGTGTCCTGAAGACCGATGCAGGCACGCTGACGCTCGGATTTGAGGATCTTTTCAATGGCGGCGACCGCGACTTTGACGACAGCGTCTTCACGGTCGATATCGGCCTTGCCAATGCCTTGCTATTGAATGCCCATTACAATCAGGATTCCGGTGGAACCGATCCTGATCCAGGCAATGGCGGCGACACACCGGTCGTCGTAGAGCGGTCCGACAACGACCACCTGCATGGTGGAACCGGTGCCGATGAACTCCATGGGCGGTCCGGCGACGACTGGCTCTACGGAAACAACGGCAATGACGACCTGCATGGCGGCAGCGGAGACGACAACCTTTATGGAGGATCGGGCGAGGACAAGCTCTATGGCAATTCCGGAAACGATATTCTCCATGGCGGCCAGCAGAACGATGAGCTGAACGGCAACAACGGTGACGATGCGCTCTACGGCGAATCCGGAAACGACACGCTGAACGGCGGCTCCGGCAACGACACGCTGGATGGCGGCAATGAGAATGACACGCTCAACGGCGGTTCCGGCGACGATGTCATGCAGGGCGGTTATGGCGACGATTCGCTCAATGGCGGCACCGGCGACGACACCATGGATGGCGGCAACGGCGTTGACACGATCATCGGCGGTTCCGGCGACGACATCATGCAGGGCGGATATGGCGACGACATCCTCAAGGGTGGCGCCGGCAACGACGAACTGCGTGGCGGTCACAACAACGACAAGCTCTATGGCGGTCACGACGATGACACGTTCTATGGAGATGCCGGCAATGACTACATGCATGGTGGCCAGGGCAACGACACCGTCGACTACTCCGCCTTTGGCGTCGACCTGTCGATCCTGCTGCACAACAAGAAGGCGCACGGCCTGGAGATCGGAACGGACACGCTCCACTTCATCGACAACATCAAGTCCGGCTCCGGGGACGACATCCTGAAGGGAACCTCCGGCGTCAACGTGATTGACGGCGGTGCGGGGAATGACGAGATCCGGAGCCTTGGCGGCAGCGACACGCTGACCGGCGGTGCGGGGATCGACACGTTCATCTTCCGCAGCTACGACCTGAGCGGGCTCGATCTCATCACCGACTTCGTCGTCGGCACGGATCTTCTGGATTTCAGCCACCTTGCCGGCAGCGATGACGACCAGACCTTCCTCGGCAAGCTCCAGGCGACGGGATCGGACGGCGACACGCTCCTGTCCGTCGACCTTTCAGGCGACGGGAGCTACAACGACATCTGCACCTTGAGCGGTGTCGGCGAACAGTCGCTGCAGTTCCTCTATGACAATGACTGTTTTGTCTTCTGAGGATTGAATCGCAAAAAGCCATCGGGCCGCGGAACAGGTTTCGCGGCCCTCTTTCACCGCAGTCGAACACCAAAAACTTTGCAAAATGGGAAAACCTCCGGGCGGTTCAGGCCTCCGGAGGTTTTTCATTTTGCAAATCCGAAACATGGGATTGCCAGTCAGGAATAAATTAAAGTTATAAAAATCAATGACCTAGAGATTTTTGAAAATGTGTCCGACCGGACGTTAACCACGCCGCGGCGTTGGCATCCGAGTTGCAAAAGAACTGCTGTCAACGCAACAACGGGAAGCGAAACTTGGAAATCATTCACGAAAGACCCAGCCAAAGGCTGCACTACCGGGTAACGGCACCGATGCGCGTTGCCGTGGGAGAGCAGTCTTTCGACGCTGTCGACTGGGGTCTTGGCGGCTGCCGGATCGCAGGTGCCTTTCGTGATCTTCCGGACGTGGGCGCCAGTCATGAATTGCTGTGCACCCTCCCGTTCCAGGGTTTCAACATAACGCTGAAAGCGGAAGCGGAAGTCGTACGCCTCGACGCGGAAAAGGGCGAGGTCGCTTACCGGTTCGTGCAGCTCGGCGAGCGCGAAACCGCACTGATGCAGCACTTCGTCGAAGACCTCGTGCGCGGCAAGATGACGGATGTCGCCGACACGATCGTGCGCATCGACACACCGGTTACCCCCGTCCCGACGAAACCGGATCCCAATCCGACGGAAGCCATACCGGTCCGCCGCTGGCCGGTCAGGCAGATCGTCATGAGCCTGTTCTATTTCGCCCTCGGCGCGGTGGTCTTCGGCTATGTCGGTCTCTATGTCTTTGCGACCCTGTTCCGCCTCGAGGTGACGTCGGCTGTTGTGACGTCCGAGCGTCAGGCCATCGCCGCCCCGGCAAACGGACGCGTCCTGAGCGCTCAACATGGCGTTGGCGACATCGTCGCAGCCGGACAGCTTCTGCTCGTCATGGAAGACGGCAGGCATGAAGAAACGTTGCGCCGCGCACAGACGGCGCTGGCTTCAACCCGGGCGGAGCTGGCCGAGACACAGGCCCTGCTGGCCGAGGAGAACCGGAAGGCGGAAGGTTATGCACTTGTTGCGCGCAACAATGTACGCCAGGCCGGGTCTCAGGTCGAAGGACTTGAGCTTGCGAAGGAAAACGCTTTGCTCAAGGTTGAGCGCATGCGTTCGCTCGCTCAGAAGGGCCTTGCTCTTGCCGATGATGTCGAGGCTGCCGAGCTGGAGCTCAAGTCGGTGATCTCCGATCTGGAACGCAAGCAGATCCACATTCAGGAACTGGAAGAGCTGATTGCCGGCGGCGACAGCGTCCGGCTCTTTACCGGCAATGCCTTTGCCGGACGTCTTGTGGAAATGAAGGCGCGGGTTGCCCGGCTCAAGTCCCAGGAAACCTTCCAGGCATCCATGGTCGAGGACCTGATGGACAAGGAAGCCAGACTGAAAGTTGCCGCTCCCTTTGCCGGCCTCGTCAAGGAGAAGGAAATTCTGGAGGGCACGGCGGCCAAGCAGGGTGAGCCGCTTCTTGTTCTTGAAAGGTCCGGATCGGAAGAGGTCAGCGCCTATCTCACCCAGGAGGAGGTGCTTCACATTCGCCTGGGTACGACCGCCAATATTTTCGTTCCCTCCGAAAACCGTTGGGTGACCGGAACGGTTGATCACATCGACCGGACGGACGGTTTCGTCGACGAAGTCTCCGAAACCTTCCGGTTCAGAGCGCCGGATGCGCGTTCCGCAAAGGTCACGCTGATCCCGGACGCAGACGCCTTTCCGGCCAGCGGCACACCCATCACGGTTTATTTCGAACGCCACCGGAACAACCTTGTCTTCCGGACCGCACAGCAACTGGTGAGTGGGCTGTGATGGCACAGGACAAAAGATCGCTTCCCTACCAGGTGGATGAAATCATGCACCAGCCGAAAGGCTGGGCGAAGTGGACGCCATGGGCGCTGTTTCAGATCGCCCTTTATTTCGGCTGTTGTTTCATCGGGCTCACGATCTTCGAAAACGTGTTCTTCAGCCCGTCTACGAAAGAGATCACTTTTGTCATTGGCCTTCTGGGCATCTGGCGTTACGGCTGGTGGTTCACCCACGCCGTCAGGGCGTGGATCTACGGCAAGTTCGTTTACCCGTCCATGCGCGATGCGGGCAAGAAGGTCTGGGACGATGGCTGGCGTCCGCGGCATCTGCATTTCATGATGACGACCTACAAGGAACACCGCGATATCACCGAGAAGGTTGTCCGCTCGATCTGCCGCGAAATCAGGGATGCGGGCGTTCCAGGTACGATCTGGCTCGGGTCAGGCGACCGCTATGACGAAGAGCTGATTTCCAATCTGCTCGTTCGCGAATGGTCTGATCTGGACGTTACGCTTCACGTTGTGCGTCAGAACCAGCCCGGAAAACGGCTTGCCATCGGCCTTGTCCTGCGCGCGATGAGCCGCGGCAATGTCGAAGATGACGACCTTATCATTTTCATGGACGGCGACTTCATTCTGGCGCCCAACGCCGTCGGCGCCTGCTTGCCGCTGTTCAAGCTTTATCCGGATCTTCAGGCCTGCACGACCGACGAGGAAGTGCTCTGCATCGGACCCAGATGGGTCGCCAACTGGCTGACCATGCGGTTCGCGCAGAGACGCCTTGCCATGCAGTCCCACTCCCTGTCCGGCCGGGTTCTGACCCTGACGGGGCGCATGTCGGTCTTCCGGGCCAACCATCTGGTCAAGCTGAAGTTTATCCGCTTGCTGGAGGCCGATCACCTGGAGCACTGGCTCTGGGGCAAATTCCGTTTCCTGTCCGGGGACGACAAAAGCACCTGGTACTACATGCTCCAGTCCGGCTGCCGCATGCTCTATGTTCCCGATGCCATGGGCTACACGGTCGAGGTGATCGAAGGCTCCGGCATGGACCGGATGGTGCAGAATTTCCGCCGCTGGTCCGGCAACATGCTGCGCAACGGCACCCGGGCGCTGGCACTTGGCCCGCACCGCATGCCCTTCTTCATCTGGTGGTGCCTGCTCGACCAGCGCGTCTCCATGTGGACCATGCTCGTAAGCCCGGTTCTGGCCGTGTGCACGTCGTTCCTTTACGACCCGCACTACATCTTCGGCTACATCGTCTTCATCTGCATCACGCGCATGCTCTTGTCGCTGTTCCTGTTTCAATATGCGCGCAAGGTCGACCTCAGTTACCCGTTCATCCTCTATTTCAACCAGCTCATAAATGCGTCGGTGAAGGTCTATTGCATCTTCCGCCTGTCAAAGCAGCGCTGGTCGAACCGGGGCGACCAGCGTGCCGGCGACGGCGATGGTCTGGTCGCAACGCTGCAGAACTGGATGGCGAGCTACCTGACGTTTCTCTATGTCACGATGCTCTTCCTCGGCGTCTGCCTGATGGCCGGTCTCATCGATCCGCCGAGCAGCGGCATGATCACCTATCTGCTCGGCTGGACGGCCTCGGTCTGAAGGCCGGGAGGACTTTCGATTTTGCAAAACCTTCCTTTTCAATATTGGATTCAAGACGGCTTCCCAAATTCGGAATATAATTTCAAGTATATGATTTAATTGAAATTTTTTAGGCAATGGCCCGCTGGCCCGGTTCTTGTTTCTAAACGAGCAGAAACAATTTCAGGGGCTTTGCCATGAGACTGACACCAAGATTCTACACCGCCGCCATGGCCATGACCGCGATGATCGCGCTGGCTCCGGTCGCGTTCAATATCGTGGTTGATGCTTTCGATCACAACAAGTTGGTGGACCTTGACCTGAACAAGAGGGAAACCAGCGTCAAGGCGCACTATCCCCTCTACAAGATGATCGAATATCCGCGGATCAAGGCGCCGACCGTTATCCTGGGTGACAGCCGGGCGCGGGCGCTTCAGGACCGGTACTGGCAGGAGCTTGGCCGCGACGACGTCTACAACTTCGCCTATGGCGGCGCGACCGTCTACGAGATCTACGACACGTTCAAATATCTGCGCGATACGGTCGACCTCGACACGCTGATCGTGAGCCTGCCGCTCAGAAGCATGGATGCCCGCTTCAAGGGCGGCATGAACCGCGTGCCGGAGGCGATCGCGCTTGCCGACAATCCGTTTGGCTACTACACGAACTGGTTCGTGACCAAGACCGGTTGGAGCCTGCTGGAGGAACGCTATCCGGTCTTGACGGGCACTTTTGACGATGTCTCTTTCTGGCCCGTTCAGGAAGCCAGGGCGGCCGATTTCAATGCGATCGGAAATCTGTCGGTCGAGGCGCTTCTCGATCCGGCTCTTTGTGACGAATGTGCCCTTACGTCGTCGGTCTCCGCGCTCCGGCTTCCGGCGATCTATCACGGGCACGGTTTTGGTCTGGGACGCTGGGCGGGCTACTGGCCTGAAATCGCCATCGAGCGGGATCTGCCGCAGCTCTTCGCCAAGCAGGTCGGCACAAACGGTGCCGCTGACTGGCGCCGCTTCAAGCAGTCGGATGAGCTGTGGGCCATGGT
>JBCDEN010000058.1:0-11160 GCA_039179715.1 Pseudomonadota bacterium | reverse complement strand
GGGCCAGCCAGCCGAGTGCGCTGTCGTCCACGTTGAGCGTGATCTTGCGATCCTCCAGGAGCATGCGAAGCCGTTCCAGCTGGATCTTGACGATATCGCCCATCTGCGACCGCTGCAGCCGGTGGAAAAGGACAATCTCATCCAGCCGGTTCAGGAATTCCGGCCGGAAATGTCCACGCACCGCCGACATGACCTCATCTCTGACCGCGTCGCTGTCCTGGCCTTCCGGCTGGTTGACCAGATACTCCGCACCCAGGTTCGACGTCATAATGATCAGCGCGTTCCGGAAATCGACGGTCCGGCCCTGCCCGTCGGTCAGACGGCCGTCATCAAGGACCTGAAGCAGCACGTTGAACACGTCGCCATGCGCCTTTTCGATTTCGTCGAAAAGCACGACCTGATAGGGCCGCCTGCGCACGGCTTCGGTGAGCGCGCCGCCTTCCTCGTAGCCGACATAGCCTGGAGGGGCACCGATCAGCCGGGCCACGGAATGCTTCTCCATGAATTCGGACATGTCGATGCGCACCATCGCGCTGTCGTCGTCAAACAGGAAACTGGCAAGCGCCTTGGTCAGTTCCGTCTTGCCGACGCCGGTCGGCCCCAGGAACATGAACGAGCCGATCGGCCTGTGCGGGTCCTGAAGCCCGGCGCGCGCGCGCCGGACGGCCGTGGACACGGCGTGAATGGCCTCTGCCTGACCGACGACACGCTTTGCCAGCATGTCCTCCATCCGTAGCAGCTTTTCCCGTTCACCCTCCAGCATCTTGTCCACCGGGATACCGGTCCATTTCGACACGACCTGAGCAATATGCGATGGCGTGACAGCCTCATCGACCATGGCGTCCTTGTCTTCTGACGCTTCGGCCTCGGACAATTGCCGTTCGAGATCGGGAACCACGCCATAGGCAAGTTCCCCGGCTTTCGCCAGGTCGCCCTGCCGTTGCGCGATTTCCAGATCTGTCCGTGCCTGCTCCAGCTGTTCCTTGATTTTCTGTTCAAGGTTGAGCTTTTCCTTTTCACCGAGCCAGCGGTTGGTCAGGGCCTGGGACTGCTCTTCCAGGTTTGTCAGCTCCTGTTCAAGCTTGCTCAGCCGGTCACGGGACGCCTCGTCACTTTCCACCTTCAGCGCTTCACGCTCGATCTTCAGCTGGATGATCCGGCGATCGAGTTCATCGAGCTCTTCCGGTTTGGAATCGACCTGCATGCGCAGCCGGCTGGCCGCCTCGTCCATCAGATCGATTGCCTTGTCGGGCAGAAACCGGTCGGTGATGTAGCGGTTGGACAGGTTCGCCGCCGACACGATCGCGCTGTCGGTAATTCGAACGCCGTGATGCAATTCGTATTTTTCCTTGATACCGCGCAGGATCGAAACCGTGTCCTCCACGGTTGGTTCACTCACGAACACGGGCTGGAACCGCCGCGCGAGCGCCGCGTCCTTTTCCACATGCTTGCGGTACTCGTCCAGCGTTGTCGCACCGACGCAGTGAAGCTCACCGCGCGCAAGCGCCGGTTTGAGAAGATTGGACGCATCCATCGCGCCATCCGCCTTGCCTGCTCCGACCAGAGTGTGCATCTCGTCGATGAATAGGATGATGCCGCCGGCCGCCGCTTCGACTTCCGACAGAACCGCCTTCAGACGCTCCTCGAATTCACCGCGATACTTCGCACCGGCGATCAGCGCGCCCATGTCGAGGGCAAGCAACTGCTTGTCTTTCAGGGATTCAGGGACATCGCCATTGACGATCCTGAGCGCGAGACCTTCCGCGATTGCCGTTTTGCCGACCCCGGGCTCACCGATCAGAACCGGGTTGTTCTTGGTCCTGCGGGACAGGACCTGGATGGTACGGCGGATTTCCTCGTCGCGGCCGATCACCGGGTCGAGCTTGCCGTCACGGGCGACTTCGGTCAGGTCCCGCGCATATTTCTTCAATGCTTCATACTGGTTTTCAGCGGTCGCGCTGTCTGCGGTGCGGCCCTGACGCAGCTGATTGATGGCTTCGTTCAGCCCGTTGGGCGTGACGCCATGACGCTTCATCAGCTTGCCCGCTTCGCTCTCGCCATCCATGGCAAGGGCGAGCAGCAGGCGCTCGACGGTCACGAAACTGTCGCCCGCCTTTTCGGCGATTTTCTCGGCCTGCTCGAAAAGGCGGGCCGTCGGCTGCGCCATGTAAAGCTGACCGGATCCGCCGGAGACCTTCGGCATCTTGTCGAGAATACCTTCCAGATCCCCTTTCAGCGCCTTTGCCTTTCCACCGGCTCTGTCGATCAGTCCCGTGGCCATGCCCTCCGGATCGTCCAGAAGCACCTTCAGAATGTGTTCCGGCGCGAACTGCTGGTGTCCGCGTCCAAGGGCAAATGTCTGAGCGGACTGCACAAAGCCCCGTGCACGCTCAGTGTATTTTTCAAAGTTCATTGTCTACCTCCTACCCGTCCTCACCACCCGAAGCATGGGGAACGTCGTTGGATATGGACCCCGAGGGTAAGGACCCTATAATGGGCATCCATGCAGCCTCCTTGAGCGCTGCCCTCTTTATATAGTGTTGCATTTTCATCACAAAAGCCCCCGGCAGACCAAAATTCACGCAACAAAAAACGGCGCCCATGGGACGCCGTTCAGGATCTTCGTGATTGGGCCGGTTGCCGTCAGTCCGACGCGGTTGCGGTTTCAGCCGGCACGTCTTCATTCGTCTTGGGACGGCGGGTCCGCGTGGTCCGGCGGCGCGGTTTGGCCTGCTCGTCTTCGGCAGCGTCGACCGGGCTGCCGCCCTCCTCGGACGTTGCTTCTGTCGTGCCTTCCGCCAGATCGCCCGTGTCCCGGCGCGGAGCCCGTGACCTTGACGTCCGTGTCCGGCGGCGCGGCTTGTCGTCGGCACCGCCCTCGTCCGCATCGGCTTTCTGGCCGGCACCGTTGACCTGGCCTTCCTGATCGATCACCGGCATGTCTTCGATGAACGGCTGTGGGCTGTTGGCATCGACAACGTCGCCGTCTGCGGCGGCACTGTCCTGCGAAGGCCGTTCCGATCCGTTGACCGGCGGCGTAGCGCCATTCGTCCCGTTGGCAGCCTCACCTGACGTCTCGTCGCCGTCCGCGCGCGTGGCAGGTTGTACCGAAGGCTGCTGCTGCGGCTGTGCTGCGGCGACGATGCGCAGATAGTGTTCTGCGTGCTGGTTATAGTTTTCGAACATCACGCGGTCGCCGGATGCCTGGGCATCTCTGGCAAGCTGCTGATACTTCTCCGCGATATGCATCGCTGTGCCGCGGATTTTCACATCAGGACCATTTGATTCGTAAGTCCGGGTTAACGGATTAGGACCTTTGCGGCCCCGACCGCGCATGCGCTTATTGCTTTGATTTCCTGGTCTCATCCTGCCGTTTTCTCTTGCGGAACGGCGGTCAGCGTAATGCTGACCCAACATCGGAATTGCTTAAACCGATACGAAATACTCACCGAAACCAACAATGCTGGTTCGCGGCTGCCTTTCAAAACACGCACAACGCATGACAGGCCGATGGCCAACGCTCACGTCTTCGTCGTCGACAGTCCAAAACACCGGAAGGCCCGATTTGCAGCTGAACACTTCGCGCGGTAAGCGTTTCTCGTGTTCATACCGCCGGATGCGTAAGCCCCGCTAAACGCTGTTCACATTTCCGGTTTCGGCAAGTCGAACCTAAACGGTTCCGCTGCAATTTCCAAGTGCTTTTTCGCGTTTGGATCAAAACAGTAAAATTATCTCCCACGCGCAAGCGCGACACGGTCGTTCCCGGAAAGATCCTTAATGATTTCAATCTCTCCAAGGCCATGTTGACGCAACAGCTTTTCAACAGAAGCAGCTTGATCGTATCCGATCTCCAGCGCGATTCGTGCTCCCGGACGCAGCAAACCCGCCGCCTGAGGAACAATCGCGGCATATGCATTGAGCCCGTCTTCACCGCCATCTAGAGCGAGTCGGGGATCATGATCTACGACCTCAGCGCTCAGCTCTTCCAGAACGGCGCTGCGGATATAGGGCGGGTTGCTGACAATCCAGTCCGGCCCACCGGTCCTGGCCTTGCTCATGGCGGTGAGGTAGTCGGCACAAAGTGGATGAAATCGTTCTTCGACCCCGAGAAGGCGTGCATTCTCGCTGGCACAGGCCAGGGCTTCCTCGGACAGATCGATCGCAACTGCGCGGCTTTTCGGACGTTCGGCAAGCAGCGTGACTGCGATTGCGCCTGTTCCCGTGCCGATGTCCCAGATCGTGACCGGTGCGTCTGCCGCGGTGTCACGAAGGACCGCGTCGATAAGCGTTTCCGTGTCCGGGCGCGGCTCCAGGCTCGCGCTGTTCAGCAAAAATCGGCGGCCGTAGAACTCGCGCTCCCCGAGAATACGGCCAACCGGCATTCCCCCGATGCGCCGCTCCGCCTTGTCCTCGATCTCGCGAACCTGCGCCTCATCCGTTTCCCGGGCGCCGTCGAGAAGAAGATCGGAAATGCCAATATTGAGAAGCGTGCTGACCAGAAGTTTCGCATCATGTTCGGGATCGCAAACACCTGCATCGCGGAACCGGTCCCTGATCTGCCGGTAAAGTCGGCCCGCCTGCATCTTCACGCGTCTTCGGATGCGAGCAGATTGGCCTGATGGTCGACGATCAGGGCTTCGATCACCTCTCCAAGGCCTTCCCCGGCAACAATCTGTTCAAGCTTGTACAGCGTGAGTCCGATGCGGTGATCGGTCACGCGGCCCTGCGGAAAATTATACGTCCGGATGCGTTCCGAACGGTCGCCTGAGCCAACCTGAAGGCGGCGCGCCTCGGTCCGTTCGCTCGCGGCCCGTTCCCGCTCCTCGTCATAGATGCGGGCGCGCAGCAACTGCATGGCGCGGGCCTTGTTCTTGTGCTGCGACCTCTCGTCCTGGACCGCGACCACGATTCCGGTCGGGATATGGGTAATGCGCACGGCGGAATCAGTGGTGTTGACGTGCTGGCCACCGGCCCCCGAGGCGCGGAACGTGTCGATGCGCAGATCACTGTCCTGAACATCGACATCGACGTCCTCGGCCTGTGGCAGCACCGCGACGGTTGCCGCCGATGTGTGGATGCGTCCGCCTGACTCCGTTGCCGGAACCCTTTGCACGCGGTGCACACCGGACTCGAATTTCAGCCGGGCAAAGACGTTCTCGCCCGATACGGAGGCGATGATTTCCTTGAAGCCCCCGACCTCGCCTTCGCTCGCCGACAGGATCTCCACCTTCCAGCCCTGAAGCTCGGCATAGCGTTGATACATGCGGAACAGATCGCCGGCAAAGAGGGCTGCCTCATCCCCCCCCGTTCCCGCGCGGACCTCGAGAATGGCATCATTCGCGTCGGCTTCGTCCTTGGGCAGAAGGCCGATACGGACATCCTGGGAAAGCTGTTCGACGCTTTCGCTCAGCTCGTCGCGCTCCAGTTCGGCGAGTTCGCGCATTTCGGCATCCGTCTCCGGATCGTCGATGAGCGCTCTGGCGCCGGCCAGGTCATCTTCGGCCTTGATGAGGGCGCGGATTTTCTGAACGAGCGGTTCAAGTCCGGCATATTCCCGCGACAGCTTCACATAGACAGCCGGTTCCGGTCCGCTCGACATCAGGTGTTCGATTTCGGCAAAACGATCCAGCAAGACATCAAGTTTCTGACGCGCCAGCATAAGCGCAGGATCTCCTGTGTCGGGTCGGCGGCAACAAAGGCCGCACGAAACACGTTTTTTTCAAAACGGGCGGATCCAGCCTGGCAGCCCGAATTCCATTTTTTTACCCCGGCATGGCGTCCGCACCCGAATCTGTGCGTCGTCATGATTTTCCGACATATCAGCGCAGTGAGTGGATAGCTAGTTCAGGGCATCCAGCCATCGGCCCATTCGTCGAGCAGCCGTCGCGCGTTAGAGAGCTACATCCGTTTCGGCGGCAAAGCGCTTTAGAACATCCCGGATGTTGTTGTCATCATGCCCCGGCTCAAGCCTTGGCAGCAGGCGGGCGGACAGGCGGCTTGTGTCGAGTGTCCGCAGCATCGCCTTGACGGGTCCAAGCGCCGCCGGAGACATCGAAAGATCCCGGTATCCGAGGCCGATCAGGGCCATCGCCTCGAGCGGCCTGCCCGCAAGCTCCCCGCACAGCGTTACCGGCACATGATTTTTGTTGGCGCTGTCCGCGATTGATTTCAAGGCCCTGAGAAAGGCGACGTTGAGCGTGTCGAAACGCTCTGCGACCCGCGTGTTGCCGCGATCGACGGCGCAGAAGAACTGGAAGAGATCGTTCGACCCAACCGAAACAAAATCAACATAAGTCATGAGCTCGTCGAGCTGGAACAGCAGCGAGGGAACCTCGACCATGACACCCAGGCGAATGTTCTCCGGTACGGGATGGTCATGGCGGCGCAGATGCTTGACCTCGCGGTCGACAAGTGCACGCGCTTGCAGGAACTCGCCGACTTCCGCGACCATCGGAAACATCAGTTTCAGATCGCGCCCGGCCGCCGCGTGCAGCAAGGCCCTGATTTGCGTCCGCAACAGACCCGGCCGGTCAAGACCGAGGCGGAGCGCTCTCCAGCCCATGGCAGGATTTTCCTCCTGAATGGACCTGAGATAGGGCAGCACCTTGTCGCCGCCGATATCGAGTGAGCGGAATGTGACCGGTTTGCCGTCTGCCGCATCGAGGATCTGGCTGTATTGCGCCTGCTGTTCGCGCATGCGCGGAAAAGAAGACGCGACCATGAACTGGAGTTCTGTTCTGAACAAGCCGACACCGGCCGCTCCTGATTCCTCCAGATGCGGCAGATCGATCAGGAGGCCGGCATTCATCTGCAGCGAAAACTCGACCCCGTCCCTGGTAACGGAGGGCTTGCCGCGCAGCCTCCGGTACTGGGCCTGGCGCCGCGCCCTGAACCGGACCTTCTCCGCATAGGCGTTTTCCAGATCGACCGCGGGACGCAGGTGTATTTCACCGGTATCCCCGTCGACGATGATCGCATCGCCGGCGTCCGCGAGACTGACGATGTCGTCGACCAGACCGACCGTGGGTATCCCGAGCGCGCGCGCAACGATGGTGACGTGGCTTGTCGGCCCGCCTTCCTCAAGAACCAGCCCCCGGATCCGGTCGCGGCCATAATCGAGCAGTTCGGCAGCTCCCATGTTGCGCCCGACGATGATGGCGTCCTGCGGGAGTTCGCCGATCCCCGGACCGTGTTCGCGGCCCATGAGTTCGCGGATCAGCCGGTGCGCCAGATCATCCAGGTCATGCAGTCGTTCCCGAAGGTAGGGATCTGTCTGGCGCAGCATGCGCGCCCGGGTATCGCTCTGCACCTTTTCAACGGCGGCTTCCGCCGTCAGCCCGTTCTTGATCGCGTCTTCGATCTTGCGGATCCAGCCCCGGTCATAGGCAAACATCCGGTAAGCTTCCAGCACCTCGCGATGCTCGCCCGTGGCGGCAATCTCGCCGCTTGCCAGGAGATCGTCGATGGAAAGCCGGAGCCGGTTGATGGCCCCTTCCAGGCGCGCGGTTTCCTGGTCGGTGTCCTCGGCAATGAGGTTGGTGACGACAACACGGGGCTCATGAAGCACCACATGCCCGAGACCGACGCCTTCCGAAAGGCCGGCACCCGTCGCGGTGATCGGCCTCGACAGATCCAGTCCCGTCGCTTCCTGCGCGATTGCTTCCAGTTCTCCGGCAGCCACCATTTCGGCAATGACCATCGCCGTCGTCTGCAGGGCCTCGACTTCATCTTCCAGATACGTCCGGTGAGACTGGTTCTGGACAACCAGAACGCCGAGTGTCCGGCCGGCGCGCAATATGGGCACACCGAGAAAGGAATTATAGGCTTCTTCGCCGGTTTCCGGCAGATAGGTAAATCCAGGGTGGGCGCTTGCGTTCGGCAGGTTGAGCGGACGCGCTTCCGCAGCGATCAGACCGACGAGACCCTGGCCGACGCGCAGGGACGCGTTGTGAACCGCCTCCCGGTTCAGACCTTCGGTCGCATAGAGTTCAAGCACACCATCGGCGCGCAGGATATAAACCGAACACACCTCGGCAACGACGTTCGACGCAATCAGGACGACGATTTTGTCCAGTCGCTCTTGCGCCGTGATCGGTTCCGCCATGACTTCGCGGAGCCTGCGGAGCAATAGGCGCGGTCCGGCTAGGTTGCTGCGCATAGCGCCCCCGTCTGATTTCCGCCTCAGGCGGCCGGCGGCCCCGCTTGTCCGGTTCCGCCCGCCGGTTATACTATCCGTCTAACCCGTATAGCGAATGGAGAGTCCGGACCGCAAGTTCCGCATAGGCGGAATCGATCAGCACCGAGATCTTGATCTCCGATGTCGTGATCGCCCTGATATTGATCCCCTTGGACGCAAGACCGCGGAAACACTGGGCTGCAACACCGGCATGAGAGCGCATGCCGATCCCGATCACGGAGACTTTGACGACGTCGATCGCGCCTTCAAGATTCTGGAACCCGATCTCGCCGCGATTGTCGTCGAGCACCTTCTTGGCGCGCTCGAAATCGCCCTCCGGCACGGTAAAGGTAATGTCCGTGGTCTTGCCGTCAGGCGAGATGTTCTGAACGATCATGTCGACATTGATGTGGGCGTCGGCGAGCGGCCCAAACACCGATTCCGCGACACCCGGCTTGTCGGCCACATCCCGCAGTGAGATCTGGGCTTCGTCCTTGGCATAGGCAATGCCGGTGACAACTTGCTGTTCCACGAGTTCATCCTCGTCGCAAATGAGAGTACCAATTGGAAGACCGTTTCCGTCGGCCTGCGGCGCATCCGGATCATCGAAACTGGATCGCACAAACGTTCTCACGTTATGCACCATCGCCATTTCGACGGAGCGGACCTGAAGCACCTTTGCACCGAGCGATGCCATTTCCAGCATCTCTTCGAACGAGACGCGTTCAAGACGCTGTGCCTTGGGCACGATCCGCGGATCGGTCGTATAAACACCGTCCACATCCGTGTAAATATCGCACCGGTCCGCCTTGACGGCCGCGGCGATCGCGACAGCGCTGGTATCCGATCCGCCCCGGCCGAGAGTGGCGATTCGATTATCCGGAGAAATCCCCTGAAAACCGGCCATGACGGCAACCTGGCCCTGTTCCAGCCTTTCGGCCAGAAACCCGGAATCAATCTCCCGGATGCGGGCAGCGCCGTGGTTTTCGTCCGTTTTGATCGGGACCTGCCAGCCCTGCCAGGAACGGGCGTTCACGCCCATGTCCTGAAGCACGATTGCAAGCAGGCCGGACGTGACCTGTTCACCTGATGCGACAACGGCATCATATTCGCGTGCGTCATGAAGCGGGGCGGCATCGCGGCAAAACTCCACCAGCTTGTTGGTCTGTCCAGCCATTGCTGAAACAACCACCGCGACCTGGTGTCCGGCTTCCACTTCCCTTTTCACGTGGCGGGCCACATTTCGGATGCGATCGAGATCGGCAACCGAAGTCCCCCCAAATTTTAAAACCAGTCGGGCCATACCACTCGTATTCGGTCTAGTCTGTCATGAAGCGCGAAACGCTCCGGATGGATCGGCGCATGCATACAGTCTGTGCTGCCGCGCTGCAACTCCGTGTCACCTGCGCTCACTTGACAAATGGTCAAGGACGCTGAACGACAGCTAAACAATGAACGGTGATTGTGACGGTGCGACTTCGCCAGGGAAAAGGATTTGTCCAATGTCAGTCAAGGCTCAACAGACCGCGGGTACCATCGACGAAAGCGAAGTCGCCCGTTTTTCCGCAATGGCCGATCAATGGTGGGATCCAACCGGCAAGTTCAAGCCGCTGCACAAGTTCAACCCCGTCCGTCTTGCCTATATCAAGCAGGAGGTGTGCCGGAAATTCGGCCGCGATCCCAAGGCCGCCGACGCCTTCAAGGGTCTGAGGTTTCTGGATATCGGCTGTGGCGGCGGCCTGTTGAGCGAGCCGATGGCGAGGCTCGGCGCTGACGTGGTCGGTGCAGACCCATCCGAGACCAACATCAAGATTGCCAGGCTTCACATGGAAAATTCCGGCCTCAAGATCGACTACCGCGCACAAACGGCCGAAGATCTCGCCGCGGCCGGAGAGACGTTCGACGTCATCCTCAACATGGAGGTGGTGGAACATGTCGCGGACGTCCCGCTGTTTCTTCAGGCGACCGGAAGCATGGTCCGTCCGGGTGGCATGATGTTCATTGCGACCATCAACCGCACACTGAAAGCCTATGCGCTTGCGATTGTCGGCGCGGAATACGTGCTGCGGTGGCTGCCCAAGGGAACACATTCCTATGAAAAGCTGGTCAAACCGCAAGAGATCGAGGGCCCGTTGAATTCGGAGGGGCTCATGATCACCGACAGGTCGGGGGTCAGCTACAATCCCTTGACGGACGCTTGGGTCAAGTCGCGCGACATGGATGTCAATTACATGATGCTCGCCGAAAGACCGGATGCCTCGTAATGGCGCTTCCCCTTGTCTTCGTGCCCGGTCTGTTGTGTACGCAGACGCTTTACGCATCCCAGATCACCGCCTTTTCGGATCGCCCGATCCTTGTGGCGGACAACTGCTCCGATGACACGATCGGCGCGATCGCGGCCCGCCTTCTTCAAGACGCGCCGGAGCGTTTTTCGCTCGTTGGGCTGTCCATGGGTGGCTACATCGCCTTTGAAGTCATGCGGCGCGCGCCCGAGCGCGTCGACAGGCTGGCGCTTTTGAACACGTCGGCGCAGGCGGATACGGAAGACCGCAGGCAACAGCGGCGGGTGTTGACCGACATCGCGCAAAAGAACCACTTCCACAGGATCCCCGACCTCTTCCTTCCCGGTTTCGTGCACGAGAAAAACGAAACCAGCGAACATCTCAGGTCGATCGTTCACGAGATGGCTGCTGAAACCGGCCGGGACGCCTTTATCCGCCAGCAGAATGCAAATGCGGCACGCGAGGACTCGCGCCCGTCCCTGTCGCGCATCAACTGCCCAACACTGGTGCTGTCCGGAGACGGCGACCGCCTGATCGCACCGGATCTTTCGGTTGAGATCCATCAGCATGTGACCGGCAGCGATCTTGTGATCCTGGAAGAGTGCGGCCACCCGTCGGCACTCGAGCAACCCGAAGAGGTAACCGGAAAACTGCGCGCATTTCTTGCCTGAACCGGGCTGGTACAGCCTTTGAAAAATCTGC
>JBCDEN010000260.1:0-6109 GCA_039179715.1 Pseudomonadota bacterium | reverse complement strand
TTTCCGCAGCATCCGGAGTTGCGACAGCCTCCAGCCCGGCCGATGCTTCCGCCTCATTGGTGTCTTCGAACAGATCCGGTGCCCTGCGCTCCGGTGCCTTGTAGGACTTGGCGAGCGTCTTCACCGCGCTTTCGATCTCTGCAGGTTTCAGGGGAGCCGATCCTGCAATCCCGACGGGTTCTTCGATCTGTGCCTCTTCAGCGCCGGTATCGGCCGCCCCCTCGTCCGGCCGGTCTTCACTTTCGTCAAAACCCGCGTCTTCCGGGTGGGTGTGCCCGTTCTCCTGCTCGAAACGTGCCTCCGGCAATACCGCTTCCGACGGTTCGGGCTCCGTCTCATCGCTCTGATGATCGCGCGCTTCTGCCGCCGTTGCCGGATCGGAGTTGGCCTCAGGACTGTGGCCGACGGTTTCATCGGCCACCTGGTTCGAATCGGCTGACTCGTTCGGCGTGTCCGCTGGTTCGCTCTGGGAAGGTTCGCCGTCCTCTGCGGACAGAGCATCACCTTCAAGACCGGCATCAAGCGCTGCCGCCGCATTCTTAAGATCTTCGGAAAGACTGACTTCGGGTTCCGGTTCCCCAACCGGGACATCATCCTGGTCGTTGGAGGCTGCCGCAGGTGTTGGCGTTTTCTTGCCCTTGAACCGTGCGAGCGACCCGACCAGCGCTGCCGCGCTGGCCCCCAGAAATGTCTTGCCTGCGAGGGAATCCGGTTTCGCGGGTGTCAGATCCTCCGCGTTCTGTTCCACTTCTTCGGTCGCGGGGGCTGCGTCTTCAGAAGGCTGCTCCGGTGCTGGGGCCGCCGAAGACACCGGACTGTCCTGAGACGATGCGGCGATTTCCGTGGTGTTGTCCTCGGCTGGCCCGCCGGCTTCTTCGGAGTCGCTGCCTTCTTCTGCGCCGCTTGGACCTGCTGCATCGCTGCTGTCTTCGGATCCGCGCGCATCTTCTTCGAGGCCCGGGTCTACGCCATCAGCAGCGCCGGTGTCTTCATCAGCACCTGTATCTTCGATCTCCGCATCGGGAGATGAGGCCGCGACATCATGGTCCACTTCCGGGCGATCTGCGCTCTCCAGTTCGGGGTCGGGCGATGTATCCGGCGTTTGCGCGGCTTCGAGGCTCGCATCGGCGTCCGCGCGATCTGCGTGGCCGGCACTGTCCGCGTCCGGACTTCCGGCTTCGGGCTCAAGGGCTTCGTTAGGAATGTCCGCGTCGTCTTCGCCCGCGATGTTGCCATCTTCGGTTTCTGGCATCGGAGCGTTGCCCTCAGCCTCCTGAGGCACGTCCGCCGTATCCTCTGCTGTTTCGGCCAACGCGGGTTCATCCCGATCGGCATCTTCCGGCAGCGCGGCGTCGTCTTCAGTTGCCCCGGTGTCTGGCGCTTGCAAAGGCGAGGGGATGAAACCGCTCGGGTCCTGGACGGCGTCGGCTGTCCTGCAGACGCCAAAACCCCGGTACCCCTCGAATTTCCGGTTCCGGTCAAAGGCGGGCAACGCAGCGAGGTCAACCGGGACGCGGAGCGCCGCTCCGGTCACGGGCCAGGCCACCGTCTTGCCGCTCCAGGTGTCGCGCCTGTCCAGCGCCCTTGCAATGATGTCGCGCGGATCAAGGCCGAACTCGTCCGACACCTCTTCCCATGTGCAGCCGACAATGTCGGTGGCATCGGGGCCGAGCACTTCGGCAAATTCGTCGGAGAGGAAGGTGAAGCGCTGCTCGACATCCATCTTCCACGCAAAACGGACCGGCCGGCGTCGCGGCTGGAAAACGAATGCGCCACCGGTGCCTTCTTCCGGCAGTTCCGTTGCGGCAGGAGACTGGTCTTCGGCAGAAGGATCCGCCAGCGCATCATCGCCATCCGTTTCCGGCTGATCTTGATCCGAGGCAACGGTTGTCTGTGCGTCTGCCTCGGCCGCTGCCTCTGTTTCTGTGCCGTCAGCCGTTTCAGGCGGCTCTGCTTCGTGTTCCCGTTCTTCCGCTGCCGTGACAGCGTCTTCGGCGTCTTCGGCGGCGATCCCGGTTTCTGACTCATCAAGGGGGGCATCCGCGGCCGGCGCGTCATCGTCCGCATCGGTATCCGAAGGTGCATCGGGCGTGTCTGCGGTCAATTCGGCATCTGCGAGGTCCGGCATTTCTTCGTCGGGCGGAGACGCTTCACGCTCGGCTGCCGAAGCCGTATCGTCCGCTTCGGCCGAGCCGATATCCGCCGGTTGTTCAAGATCCGTTTCTTCTACGGCTTCCGGCTCATCCCGTCCGGCGGTGGACGCATCTCCGGTGGTTGCGGCGGCAAGGGCAGGCGCAAGAACGGTCGCATCCCCTGGCGTGGACCCATCCTGAGCGGGGGTGTCCGTTTCTGCTTCAACAGGCTCTTCCAGTGGATCGTCGTTCAACACGTAGATGCGCGGCCCGGCCGGGATTTGAAGAAGTCCGCCCTCGTGGACGCGGCCATTCAGCTCAAGCTGGCCGATCAGGACCTTCTGGCCCTCGGGAAGAGACATGTATTCCGGTGTGCCTTCCAGGTCGCCATGGGTCTCCTCGGCCGCACCCTCCGAAACGAGGAAAACGGTCGCGCCGGACGATCGCAGAAGATGGGCAAAGGCGGGGATCGGTTCCTTGGTCAGGGCCAGCCCCTTGTCGCTGCACACGATCAGGGCGGCGGTCTCGCCATTGCCGAGATCGACCCGCTTGCACTGGCACGTGAGGAGCATAACCCGCAGACCGCGATAGAACCGGAGTCTGTCGATGCTGAACCTGTCCGTGAGACCCGAAGTGGCGATGCGGGCAATGTGGGGGCGCGCGGGCGAGCGCTCAAGCGCGGTCAGCGCATAGACATCGGCGACGGACTGCGCTGAAAAGAACGCGGCGCCGGCAGCGTTCGACCACAGGACCCTGGCCCCATCGGACGACCACAGCCATGCCGCTCTCTTGTCGGCGGCAAGCTGGACCAGATCATTCATGGCACACAGTTCCAGGAATGATTGGGTCTGATTGTCCATGGTGTTGCTCCGATGGTCGGCGATACCGAATTTTGGCGAGGCTATGTCCAATTTGCCTGCGTGATTAAACACTCTGTTAATACAAGCAAAGCTTAGCGTCGTCCATGTAAAGCAAGTTTGCTAAAGGACTTACATGAAGGCGTGGTTAATCTGTCCCCATTTGTTTGCCGGATTGCCATCTGCATGTTACGAATTTTTGGCAAGGTTATTACTGAGAAGAAGCGGGCGGGCCCGTCCGTCATCCGAGGAGCGCTGACATGAGCACTGACAAGACCGGTTTTGAAGTCCCCGAGCAAATGCGCGATTTCGCGGAAAAAAGCGTCGACCAGGCGCGCAAGGCGTTCGACGATTTCATGGGTGCCACCCACAAGGCTGTCACCAATGTCGAAGACAGCGCAAGCGCCGTACAGGCGGGCGCGGCCGACGTCAACAAGAAGGCGCTGAGCTACGCGGAAGAGCATGTCAATGCGGCCTTCAAGTTCGCGCAGGACCTGGTCAAGGCCGACAATGTCGAGGACATGATGAAGCTGCAGCAGACATACCTGCGTGGCCAGATGGAAGCACTCGGTGAACAGGCGCGCGAATTCTCCAACTCGGCCACGAAGGCTGTTCAGGACGCCGCCAAGGCCGCGCAGAAGAAATAAGCGCCGTGCGGCGGCCTCGTTCGCCGCAGGGCCCTCAAGCTGCAGGCCCGGTCTCTGCATCCGGCCGGGTGACGCGCCGTGCGAATTGGAACGCGCAGCGGTGGGCCGTGATGTGCCTGTGCAGCAGGCCGCGTGTCAGATGTGCAGCAGGCCGCGTGTCAGATGTGGAGCGGCCGCACGAGCAGCTTGCGCCCTTCACCTGCAGAAACACCAGCCGGACCCAACGGAAGTCTTATTGTGCAGTGCAAAAAAATATTGCAATGCAGCAAAAGATGCACTATGTAGAGGCAGCGGATGACGACAGGGTTCGCCGGCAACACGATCCGGCGGATGGAATTGGCACCAGTGATCGCATCCGGACATAAGGAGATGAGATCATGACAGACGCAACTACGACTGCAAAAGCTGCCCCGAAATCGCGCGCTTCCAAAGCCAAGGCCGCTCCGGCTGCTGCACCGGCTTTCCCGGATTTCGAAGCTTTCGCCATGCCGAAAATGGAAGTTCCGGCTGCGTTCCGCGAAGCCACCGAAAAAGGTATCGAAAGCGCACGCGAAGCGTATGCCAAGGTCAAGAATGCCGCTGAAGACGCGACCGACCTGATGGAAGACACGTTCGAGACCTCCCGCCAGGGCGTTGTCGAATTCAACCACAAGGCTGTCGACGCTGCGAAGACCAACGCCGATGCGACCTTCAACTTCATCAAGGACATCATGTCCGTGAAGACCGTTGCTGAAGCCATCGAGCTCCAGTCCACGTTCGCACGCCAGCAGTTCGACGCTCTGAGCGCGCAGACCAAGGAAATGCAGGAACTGGCCACCAAGCTCGGCACCGATGTTTCCGCACCGGTCAAGGAAGCCGTGGAAAAATCCTTCAAGGACCTGAAGGTCAACTGATCAGGTTGAGCTGCTCATCAGGTGCGGCAATGCAATCGGCCCGGGGTTCTGCCCCGGGCCTTTGCTTTTCAACAACCCCGTTTTTGCGAAAATTCGCGCTTGCCTGCAATGGGAAACGGAGTTAGAAGTCGCCCTTGCAAATGGCGCCCCGGACGCGTATCGTCCGCGCCACTTCAAGACCTTTGCAGACGTAGCTCAGTTGGTTAGAGCGTCGGATTGTGGCTCCGAAGGTCGGTGGTTCGAATCCACTCGTCTGTACCATTCCCAAAAACATCCACCGCTGTCAGAAGAGATCCTGCGCGTTCGCCGTGCCGGGATCTGTGTTGTGCACTGACGCACCGGCCACCTCTTATCCCCACCTCAGGCCCTGCGGAACGCGCGGAAGAACACCACGATACCGAGGATGGTCAGAAAGATGCCGGTCAACAGGATAACAATCGGTCCTGCCAAGCCGAAGTCGGCCTTGATGAGTTCGTACTTCTCGCTGCCCAGTTTCATCAGGGCCGAGGCGGAATAGACGCAGACGATTGAAAGGGCGATGTTTGACAGTCTCATGGTCAGCGAACCCGTTTGTGGAATGAGGCTTCCTTCTATCAGCCAAGCGTTTGTTCCAGCTTAGTCTTCTCGTTAAAATTGCAGATATTGACAGCGGTGCAGCCTGTTGTCCTCATGGAACAGAGGATGCATCGGGGCAAGCCGCCCTGCGCAAAACCCCGCGCTGTCAATCGAGGAAAAGCTGAATGACCTCCGCACCGACCTTCGCCACCCGCCTGAAACGGCTGCCCGGACAATTGCTGCTCGCCCTTGTGAATGCAGCGGCGCTTCTCGTGATTGTCGCCTGTGTACTGGTGATCGTGGTGCTGAACCGTGTCGATCAGGCAAGCGAGCGGATTGCCGGAACGGTCACCGAAGCCGCTCTTTCGAAACTGGAGATGACGCCGGCGGCGCTGAAGGAGCGCTTGCAATCGGTGGACGGAAGCGTTGCCTCGCTTGTTGACCAACTGGAAACAGCCGGAGCCCGGGATGACCGCGCTCTGACCCTGCAGGTCGCCGAGTTGAACCGAACCCTGACCGATCTGAAGGTGGCGGCGCAAAGCCTTGGCTCCGCCGGGCCCGATCTAACTGAAGCCGCCTTCAGGCAGGCCGGTGAGACGCTGACCGAGACGATCCTGTCGCTGCGTGGCTGCCGCGCACTGCAAGCGCAAGCACCACCGCAAAGCTGACGGGCACAAAGGGGAGAGCGCCGGACAAGGCAAGCACGCCCGGGCCGGTACCTATCCCTGGAAGACGTCCGCCCATTCGGGATGTTTCTGCCTTTGCGCGTTCACGTAAGGACACAGGGGAACGATCCTGATCTGTTTTTCCCGGGCGTCCGCGACGAGATGTTCCACGAGCGCCTTGCCGACGCCCAGGCCGCGCATGGCATCGGGCACGCCCGTGTGGTCCGCGATGATCAGGTGATCGTTGACGATCGAAAATGTCAGTTCCGCGGGTTCGTCGATGCCGTCGACCAGCGCGATATAGCGACCCTTGGCACCCTGACGCTCAAGGGTGATGGATGGAGAAGTCGTTCCGGACAT
>JBCDEN010000746.1:0-2265 GCA_039179715.1 Pseudomonadota bacterium | reverse complement strand
TCGTCAACACCATTGACGACATCTTCTCGAGCGTTATGAGTTAGCAGTCGAAAACCGGGACAATATTTGTAATTTATTGTAATGGAGTAAGTGTTGTCTGACGGGTTGCCTAATCAGATGGACTCCGATGCGCCGGATAAGTCGGCGCAGCGATCGCCCGCGGCCGGCGATTCCAGGCCGGCCATGCAGACGCGGGCGAGTGCGAACGACAATCGTGACCGCAACATTGAAAACAATTTCCGCGAGATCCTCGGAGCCGGCCTCAAACAGGTCCGGCGCCACCTGATCACGGTCGGCATTTTTTCGTTCTTTGTGAACCTGCTTGTCCTGTCGATCCCGATCTACCTGTTTCAGGTCTCCGACCGGGTTCTGACCAGCCGCAGCATCGACACACTCGTCATGCTGACGGCGATCGTCATCATGGCGCTCGCCGCGCATGTGCTCCTGGACATGGTGCGACGGTTCATCCTGATGCGGATCGCCGTGGAAGTCGAAGGGCGCCTGGGCGCGCCCGTCCTGAGCGCGGCCGCCAAGAGCGCGCAGGGCGGATCGACCACGGGTTTCCAGACCCTGGCGGACCTGCAGCAATTGCGCAGCTTTCTGACCGGACCGGTACTCCTGCAGATGCTGGATTCTCCGGTGTCTCCGATCTACCTCCTGGTCGTGTTCCTGATTCATCCGCAATTGGGTTTCATCGTCTTCACCACGGGCCTGATCCTTGTCGTGGTCGCGTTCATCAACCAGTACATCACAAGCGTGCCGTTCACGCGGGCGAACGCCTATGCCACGCGCGCCAATCTGCAGGCGGACGCCATGGCGCGCAACGCACCGGTGATCAATGCCATGGGCATGATCCCGGAAGGCGTTGTGCTGTGGGGCAAGGAGACCGCCGAATCCCTGATGGCGCAGGTGAATGCCCAGGACCGCAATATCTGGATGTCGGGCCTGTCGAAGTTCATTCGCCTGTCGACCCAGGTGGCCGTGCTCGGATGGGGAGCCTGGCTGGCGCTGGAAAACGAGCTGACCGGCGGCATGGTGATCGCGGCCTCGATTGTCGCCTCCCGCGCGCTGACGCCGATCGAAGGCACGATCGAGGGTTGGCGCAGCTTCGTGCAGGCGCGGTCCTCCTATGCGCGGATCAAGTCGCTCCTGCAATCCTCGCCGCTCAACCTGCGGCGGTTGCGGCTGCCGGCGCCGAAGGGCCACCTGAATGTCGACCGTTTGCTCTACGTGCCGCCGCCCAACAAGAAGGTCATCCTGAACGGGGTTTCCTTTGAACTGAAACCCGGAGAATCGCTCGCGATCGTGGGTTCGTCCGGCGCCGGCAAATCGACACTCGGCCGTATGCTGGTCGGAGCGATCACGCCGACGGCCGGTACCGTGCGTCTCGACGCCATGGACCTCAGGAACTGGGATCCTTGCCAGTTCGGCGAAAGCATCGGCTACCTGCCGCAGGACGTGCAATTGTTCCCCGGTACGATCAAGGCGAACATCGCCCGCATGCGCGATGATGCGACGAGCGAACAGATCTTTGCCGCCGCCGAACTTGCCGACGTGCACGAGATGATTTCCGGTTTCGCGCAAGGCTACGAGACTATGGTTCAGCTTGACGGCTCGCCGCTGTCCGGCGGCCAGAAGCAGCGGATCGGCCTGGCCCGCGCGTTCTTCGGCAATCCGCGTCTGGTGATTCTCGACGAGCCGAACTCCAATCTCGATACGCCGGGCGAACGGGCGCTTGCCAAGGCTCTTAACGGAGCCCGCAAATGTGGGATGACCGTGGTCGCGATCACCCAGCGTCCGGCACTCCTGCGCAGCGTCGACAAGATCCTGATCCTGAAGGAGGGGTCGGTACAGGCGCTCGGCCCGCAGCAGGAAATCCTGCCGATCCTGAAAGGTCAGGCCGAAAAACGACCTCCGGAAATCACCCAACAGGCGATGTCATAGGCAATCGAAGAAAACCATGTCCGAATCCTGGTACAAAAACGTTCCGAGAAGCACGCTGGGTTTCACCTTTTTCGGTGTCTTCATCCTTGTCTTTTTCGTGTTCGGTTTCGGCTTCTGGAGCACGACAGCCCAGATCGCCGGTGCCGTTGTTACCAGCGGCACCTTCGTGAAGACCGGCGAGAACAAGATCGTCCAGCACCTTGAAGGTGGTGTGATCAAGGACATCCATGTGCGGGAAGGGGACTTTGTCGACAAGGGCGAATTGCTGCTCGAACTCGATGACGTGCTGCCGCGCGCTGAACACCGGCGCCTGCAATTGCG
>JBCDEN010000658.1:0-2799 GCA_039179715.1 Pseudomonadota bacterium | reverse complement strand
GTTGGTTTGACCGTGGCAATCGACAGGGCTTCCTTCACAACGGGTGCATATTCGCGGTCCGTGATCAGGACCTTGCAGTCCGCGTGGTCCAGCTGGAACGCGATGATCGCGGCATCCAGGCGCGTGTTCATGGAATGCAGCACCGCCTTGGTCATCGGAATGCCGTAGTGGGCCTCGAGCATCGGCGGTACGTTGGAAAGCATCACGCTGACCGTGTCGTTCTTGCCGATGCCAAGGCCAGACAGCGCCGAGGCAAGCTGGCGGGAGCGGCGGTAGAAGGTCCGGTAGTCCGTCCGCTGCTTGCCGTGAACAATGGCGATCTTTTCCGGAAACACGTCGGCCGCGCGCGCCAGAAAACTGAGCGGGCTCAGCGCAGCGAAGTTCGCGGTGTTCTTGTCGAGCCCCTGTTCGAAGGGGCTTGTGCCGGCTTCCATAACGATCCTCCGCGCTATTGCCCTGTTTTGACTATCAAATCCGGAAAAGCTGCCGCACGCAATCTCCTGCGCGATTTTGATACGGCCTGAGTGCGGTGAACTTGAAGCTCGCATCATTGCTCCCGCCGCCTCCGACGCGAGCTTCAAATTCGTAAACCGCACTTTTCGCCCGATGCTTTAGGCGAAAAGGTTTGCGAGGCCGTCATAGGTAAGCTTGGTACCGATCAGACCCATGAACACGTAGATGAGCTTGTAGAAGGTGTCCGCATTTATGATCTTGATCAGGCGCACGCCCGCCAGGGTCGCAACCAGCGCCAGCGGCATAAGCACGGCCGATGTCGCCAGGTTCGTCGTATCGAACTGTCCGAGAAAGAAATAGGGAACGACCTTGATGGCATTGACCGTGGCAAAGAAGATGACGGCAGTGCCCGCAAACAGCAGCTTCGGCATTCTGAGAGGGACGGTGTACATCTGATAGGGCGGTCCGCCGGTGTGACTGATAAAGCTTGTGAACCCGGCAACACCGCCCCAGAAGAACCCCCAGGCGGGTTTGTGCCCGCTTGCCGTTTCCTGCTTGCGCCGCTTGAAAACGTAATCCGCGACAAAGGCAAGCGACGTCACGCCCACCAGCAGCGTGATGAAATTGTCGTTGACCCAGGCCGCCGCGGCCCAGCCGATGACGATGCCGACGACGGCGGCCGGCAGCATTATCGCGAGGCAGGTCCAGTCCGCGCGACCCCGATAGGCGAGCAGCGCGACAACATCCATCAGGAGGAGGATCGGCAACATGATTCCGGCCGCCTGAATGGGGGAAATCGCCAGGGTCAGGATCGGAACAGCCAGCATTGCCAGCGTGCCGCCGAAGCCGCCCTTGGAGAGGCCAACCAGAATAACGGCGGGAAATGCGGCGAAATAAAACCAGGGATCGGCAATTGGGAGCATGTGCAGGAAGGACTGTCTCGGTGACGGGGTCGGAGGCGGGAAACAAGCACGCCAGAGAGATTACGTAAAGACCCGACCACCTAATTGCTTACGCCAGCCCACTTGCATTTCCGCATTGTCTTACAGCAGTGTAGTCACAAATTGCCGAGACGGCTGTTTGGGAGGATTTGACATGGCAAGCCGGTATCACGAGGTCTACCAGGGCTGGAAAGACGATCCGCAAGGGTTCTGGAAGGCGGCGGCGGCCGAAATCGACTGGATATCCACGTCGGATACGGTCTTCGATCCCGACCAGGGGCAATACGGCCGCTGGTATCCGGATTGGGAGTGCAACACCTGTTACAACTGTCTCGACAGGCACGTTCAACGCGGGCGGCCCGGTCAGCCCGCGCTGATCTACGACAGCCCGATCACTGGCAGACAGGCGACCTACACATTCGAGGAACTGCTCGACGAGGTTGAGGCTTTTGCGGCCGTTCTTGCCGACAAGGGACTGACCAAGGGGGACCGTGCCCTCATCTACATGCCGATGATCCCGCAGGCGGTGATGGCCATGCTCGCCTGCGCACGGCTCGGCGTCATTCACTCCGTCGTCTTCGGAGGATTTGCGGCCAACGAACTGGCGACCCGGATCGATGATGCTTCGCCCAAGGCGATCATTGCCGCCTCCTGCGGCATCGAGCCCGGTCGCGTGATTGCCTACAAGCCCCTCGTCGACAAGGCGATCGAACTGTCCGTGCACAAGCCGGATGCCTGCTTCGTGTTTCAGCGCGAGGAACTGGAAGCGGAGATGACGGAAGGCCGGGACCACGATCTCGGGCGCCTGATGGACGAAGCCAGGGCGGCGGGGCGGAGTGTCGCTCCGGTGCCGGTCAAGGCAACGGACCCGCTTTACATTCTCTACACGTCCGGCACGACCGGGCAGCCGAAAGGCGTTGTCCGGGACAATGGCGGACACATGGTTGCCCTGAAGTGGTCGATGAGCAACCTCTACGACATTCAGCCCGGCGAGGTATTCTGGGCGGCATCCGACGTGGGCTGGGTCGTCGGCCATTCCTACATCTGTTATGCGCCGCTGCTTCACGGCTGCACGACGCTTCTGTTTGAGGGCAAACCGGTCGGTACACCGGACGCCGGTGTGTTCTGGCGCGTCATATCGGAACACAACGTGGTGTCTCTCTTCACCGCGCCAACGGCATTCCGCGCCATCCGCAAGGAAGACCCGGAAGGCGAGTTGATCAGGAAATACGATCTGTCGCAATTCAGGTCGCTGTTTCTTGCGGGCGAGCGCGCCGATCCGGAAACGGTCAACTGGGCGATCGATCAGCTGCAGGTGCCGGTGATCGATCACTGGTGGCAAACCGAAACCGGGTGGTGCATCGTCGGCAACCCGCTCGGTCTTGGCCAATTGCCGGTCAAGCCC
>JBCDEN010000855.1:0-1545 GCA_039179715.1 Pseudomonadota bacterium | reverse complement strand
GCATAGTAGCGAGCGAAGATCTTGATCTCGTTGTCATAGATCATCCCCTGTCTCCCGTGCAGCAGCGAAACCTTGAGCGGCGGCTGAAGACAAAGGTCATCGACAGGACCGGTCTCATTCTGGAGATTTTCGGCGATAGGGCGCGCACGAAGGAAGGCCGCCTGCAGGTCGATCTTGCCCACCTGACCTGGCAGAAAAGCCGTCTCGTGCGCTCCTGGACGCACCTTGAGCGGCAACGGGGCGGGGCCGGTTTCATGGGTGGCCCGGGTGAAACCCAGATCGAGGCCGACCGGCGGCAGATCCAGGACCGCATCATTGCGCTGCAAAAACAACTGGAGAGCGTTCGCCGCACCCGTAATCTGCACCGTAAGAAGCGCAAGAAGATACCGCAGCCGGTCGTCGCGCTGGTCGGTTACACCAACGCCGGCAAGTCGACCCTCTTCAACCGGCTGACCGAAGCGGATGTGTTTGCCAAGGATCTGCTTTTCGCCACGCTGGATCCGACGCTCCGCAAAGTGACCCTGCCGCACGGCAAGGAGGTCATTCTCTCCGACACCGTGGGGTTTATCTCGGACTTGCCGACGCATCTGGTCGCTGCCTTCCGGGCAACGCTCGAAGAGGTTCTTGAAGCTGACCTCATCCTGCATGTGCGCGATATTTCTCATCCGGACAGCGATGCACAAGCGGAAGATGTCAAGAAAACGCTCGATGAGCTGGGCGTGGATGCTCTGAGCGGTGCGCCGATTGTCGAGGTCTGGAACAAGATCGACTGCCTGGACACCGCCTACCGGGAGAAGCTTCTTGCCGAGGCGGGTGAAGACGGTCCTGTCTCGGTATCCGCATTGACGGGTGCGGGCGTCGAACAGCTTTCTTCCCGGATCGACCGGTTCATCTCCCGGCATGACGACATTCTGAGTGTTCGTTTGCCGGTCTCGGAGGGCGCTCTGCTTGCCAAGCTCTACCAGATGTCGGAGGTTCTCAATCGGATCGACAGTGAGGAAGCCGTGACGGCAGAAGTGCGTGTCTCGGACAAGCAGCGGGGGCCGTTCCGTGATCAGTTTGCCGACTATGTGCAGGCCGACGGCTGAAGTGCTTCATTGGGAATCAACCGGCCGGGTTGCCCGTCCGGTATTGCTTGATCGCGTCATAACGTAGCTGAAAGCCGCGGCGCCGAAGCTTACCACGGTTATGAACAGGATGGCCCATGCCGCCTCGTGCAAATGAGCGACGGCGGCCAGTGTGGCCGAAAGGCTGATCATCGCAACGCGTACGAATGATCTTGCGACGGCAATTCCGTTCACGCGCTGTTCCTTCGGCGCAATATCCATGTATTAGAGACTGAACACGGCACCGACGCCACTGACGGCGACGCTTACCGTGAATATCGCAGCGGCATGGCCCCTGGCATCGTGATCGATATCGAGAAAGTGCAAGGTTGTCAGGATGGCACCGGAAATGCCAACCAGAGCATCGGGCGATAAGTGCCGGGAACCAGTAAAGGCTGCCCGCAGGCGAAATTCATGGCTTTGTGCTGAAATTGGTGCG
>JBCDEN010000174.1:0-7266 GCA_039179715.1 Pseudomonadota bacterium | reverse complement strand
CTCAAAAATAACATTATTTTTACACGATGAATGTATGATGATTAAATAAGCTGATAATCATTTCTGAATTGCTGTGAGTTTCTTTAGGGAATCTTACGTTTGGTAGATCGGGAACCAGCTTGAGGGAGGTGCAGGTGCCAATTTGTGGCCGAACTGGAAAGGGATTTGAGCGGGCAATTTTGCGACACCGCAGAATCCCAGAGCCACAATTGCGAATGCCCGTTTGATACCGCGCTTGCGAAAGCGGGACCTGCGCGTGTCGCGGTCAGTGTGGATGAGACATGAAGAGCTACAGGAACTCCGTTGGGCTTGGATATTTCGCGATCGCGCTTGGGTTCGTGCTTGTGGCCTTTGTCGGTCCTTATCTTGCGTCAAACCTCTTCACCAGATCCCTGAAGGCCGCCTCCGAGCTGACCGCCCTGCAATGGGCCAGCTATCTGACAAGCTCGACACCGGAACTCGACGTGATCCTGGGCGGGGGGCAAGCCTCGGCCCATAGCTATCATATGCTGGATGTCAGAAAGCCGGGCGGAGACGGCGTTTTCCGGACCAAACTTTATGGCAGGAACCTTGAGCTGCTCTATGATTCGGCAGGAGGCCCCGTTCGTTCAGGAACGGCAAAAGCGGCTGACACGGGCGGCTCGGCCCACGCCCATGCTCACCACAATCACCAGCATGCCGATGGCGAAGAGGAGCTGGTTTCGGATATCGGGCCCCCGCACCATGCTCATGCCGCCGGAGTAGCAGAAGGCTCCATGCAAGAAGGCAGGACCGGTACGTCCCTGACGCAAGCCCAGGTCGCGCCGATCCTGAACGGGGATGCGAATATCGTCCTCATGCTGGAGGCGGGGGACACCTCACAGGACGAACAGCATCACTCGAAGGCCGTCGTGCCGATCGAGCTTGACGGCGCCCTTCGAGGATTTCTCTACCTGGAAATCGACCACACAGCGCAGTTCCAGCAGCTTGAAAGATCGCTGGATCACATGATGTATGTCTTGCTGACATTCGCGATGGCAGCGCTTGTCCTGCCGTCGGCCGTCATTATCCACGCCTTGAAAAAGGAAAAGGACGACGTTTCTTCAACGCTCGGACATGTGCGCACCCATGATGCCCTGACCGGGCTCTTGAACCGCGAGTCCTTCGGCAACGAGGTGACCTCGCTTGTCAGGTCGGGTACGACCGTGTCGGTGCTGTTCGTCGACCTCGACAAGTTCAAGAACATCAACGATCTGCTGGGGCACGAAGTCGGTGATGACCTTCTTGTCGCCGTTTCCGGGCGGCTGAGCGAAATCGTCGGGCAGGACGGGTTGGTCTGCCGGTACGGCGGCGACGAGTTTCTCGTCTCTATCCGCAACTTCAGTGAGAAGCGCGTCCAGCGGCTGGGTGACAGGATCGTCGATGGCTTGTCGCGGCCCTTTCAGGTCTCCGGCCATGACCTGAATATCGGCGCATGCGTCGGCTTCGCGATTTCCGGCAGGGATGGCGACGGCCTTGAAGAGCTTGTCCGGAGCGCGGACATGGCGATGTATGTCGCCAAGAACCGTGGCAGACGCCTTGCCGTCGGATTTTGCCCGTCGATGCGGGAGACCCGCCGCGAACGGCTCAAGCTTGAGGAGGAATTGCGGTACGCGCTTTCGCGCAAGGACAGGTTCGAGCTTTACTATCAGCCCATCTATCAGACACTTGACCGGTCTCTCGTCGGATTTGAAGCGCTGTTGCGCCTACGATCCCGAAACGGGCGTTTCCTCCCGCCGGACGTCTTCATCCCGATTGCCGAAGAGATGGGCATGATGGAGGAAATCGGGGGATGGATCCTGAAGGAAGCCTGTTCGGAAGCGGCGAACTGGCCGGCTCACCTGATCGTCTCGGTCAACCTTTCAACTGTTCAGTTTGCCAGCGGACGTCTTCACGCCATCGTTGCCGAGGCGCTGGACGGGGCAAATCTTTCAACCGGGAACCTGCAGCTGGAGGTGACCGAGAGCGTCCTGATCGATATCCCGGAGAGCGTGCTGGCTCAGTTGAGCGACTTGCACACTGGCGGCGTAAGACTGTCGCTGGACGATTTTGGAACGGGCTTCTCCAGTCTGAACTATCTCTGGCGTTTTCCCTTCGACAACCTGAAGATCGATCGCTCATTCGTTAGCGAAACCGGACAGAAAACGCGGAAGTCACAGGCCATCCTGAATTCGATCGTCAGCTTGAGCGCCACGCTGGGCATCACGACGACGGCGGAAGGTGTTGAGACGGACCACCAGATGGCGGTCATCGAGGAGCTGAATTGCGATTTCGTACAGGGCTTTTTACTGAGCCATCCCATCCCGCGCAGCAATGTGCAGGCGTTCATCGCCGAGCATGCGGGGTCCGCACCGGTCTTTGCGGCATCCAAAACGGTGGCGTGAAACAGGCCGCACGTCATCGGGATCCCGGCGCGCAGACTGACTGCCGTTGATCTGCCCGGTCTTTCTTCCGCCTCAGCCTTACAAAACGCTGCGGAACACGAACCAGTTGAAAGCCACATAGGCCAGCGGGAAGACGAAGCGGCAGGCCTTGTCGAGGATCTTGGCGCTTTCCCGGAACTCGATCGTGTTCAGGTAAGTCGTCGTCAGCGAGACGAGCAGGGCCAGAAACACGAAAATGGTCGCGCCGCCGATGAAGAAGTCCATCAGAGTGAAGTATCCGAGCGGCGGCAGCATGTTGGTTGCCGCGAAGATGAACGCGATGATCGTCAGCATGGAGGTCGCCGACAAGCCGATCTGCGGGCCGTATTGCGCCGGATCGATCCAGAACACGCTCCATGACATGAAGACGATGAGCGAGATCGGCAGAATGATCTTCCAGACATAGAAGGCGCGGATGCGTTCTGCATCGATGGTCAGGACCAGTTTCGTGCGGGCTTCATCAAATGCGTCCGCGATGAAGCCGTTGTCGATCTGCGCCGCCACGCCCTTGATGCGCCAGTCGGAAATATTGAGACGGTCATAGATGCCGACAAAGTCCGCGTCGAGTTCGATCAGGGCGTCGCCTGGGTCATAATCGAGCAAAATGAAACTCAGGTCGATGGACTGAAAATCGAACGGGAAATCGCGCAGCGCGTGATAGCTGGCCAAGGTGCCCGAAATGCGTTGCAGGTATGTCACTGCGCCGCCTGGACCGATTGTCACGGTCTCGGGCCATCGTTCGAAGAGCCGTCCGGAATTCAAGAGAACCAGCTCGGGAAACCAGACCGAGCCAAGCTCCAGTTTGCAGCCTTCCAGGCCCGCAAGCCGGTCATCCTGCCATGTTCGCCGGATCGCCAGATCTATCGTTATGGTCTGGTCGACGTCATTGATCTCGCGGATGTCGATAACCCGGACACCTGTCGTTATGACGGTTGGCATGCCGTCCGGGTCGGGCCTGATATGCGTGCGCATGTCCGGGGCGGTGCAGGTATGATGGTCCGAAGAAGACGCGGTTTCCTGCCGGGTTTGGGAGTGTGCGGTTGACGTAAGAAAAAGTAAAAAAAGCAGAGCAAAAAAACGCGTCATCTGTTCTACCAAAAGCTTCCGGATAGTATTTCCCATCCGGACCCGAAATGAAGAATATTTGTTGCTTATACCGGTGTCTGCATCATACGAAAAAAAACTATGCGCACAATCGTGAAAAATTTCATTTCGGAGCAGAAAATGGCGAGAACTGGCGTTGGTAGCGTTTGTCGAAGTGTCTTTACTGGGTTGTGCAGTCATGAGGCGCAAGCATAGCGCGGGCCAGAAGAGACCCGCGCCGTTAGTTCGTCAACCGATTGTCTTCGGCAGGTCGGGATCGCTGCCCCATTCGGCCCAGGAGCGGTGATAGACCTGAACCCTCGGGAAACCCAGAAGGCGAAGCGCCACGTAGCTGTGCGACGAGGCAAGGCCCGTCTGGCAATGCATGATGACCTTCCGATCCTCCGTCACGCCAAACTCCGCGAAGTGGGATCGCAGATCAGCTGCCGCAAGAAACAGTTTGTCCGCGTCGAGATTGCCGGCCCAGGGAATGTTCACAGCCCAGGGAATGTGACCTTGCGCATAAAGTTTTTGCGGACGCACATCGATCAGGATGCTTTCCGGATCAGCGCGGTGTTGCAGGACGTCCTGCGCCGTTGCAATGCGCCGGGGACTGAGTGCTGCCGCGAAGACCGTTTCGGGGGTCGCCGGCTTTTGTGTCGACAGGGCGAAACCAGCCGCGCGCCAGGCGGAAAGACCGCCATTGAGCACTGCGACATTGCGATGCCCGAGAAACTCAAGCAGCCAGAGCATCCGCGCGGCGTGGAAACCGCCGCGGTTGTCATAAAAAACCACACGATTCGCTGCGGTGATCCCAAGTTCGCCCAGAAGCTGCTCGATCTCCGGGACTTGCCTGAGGGCGCCGGTGACCGGACTGTGCCCAGAGGCGACCGCGTCTGGATCCAGTTGCACGGCTCCGGGAATATGCCCGCCGGCATACTCCTCGGCCTTGCGGACATCGACGAGGACAAGATCGCCCCGGTCCACCAGTTCCTGCGGTGCGGCCAGGAGGCCCGGATTTACATAACCGCGTGTTTCCGCGAGCCCGGCTCCCGGCAAGGTCAGGAAAGGCACCGAGAGACCCAGAAGGCCGAAGCCGCGGCGGGTAAGCTGAATTGACATTTCTTTTTACTCCGCTTCTGCCTCAGGACGGCATTCCGACCAGTCTCAGGTAGGGAACCGGGCTCTCCCAGCCACCTGGGAAGCGCTCCCTGGCGACATCGTCGCTGACCGCCGGAACGATCACGACATCCTCGCCCGACATCCAGTTGGCGGGCGTGGCGAGCTGGTGCCTTGCCGTGATCTGGAGACTGTCGATCACACGCAGGACTTCGTCGAAATTCCGGCCGGTCGTCATCGGGTAGGAGACTGTCAGCTTGATCTTCTTGTCCGGCCCGATGATGAAAAGGGTTCGTGCCGTGGCATTGTCCATGGCGGTTCGCGAAGCGCTGTCACCCGCCGCGTCTTCCGGCAGCATCTTGAACAGCTTCGCAATGCGAAGATCCGGATCGCCGATCATCGGGAAGTTCGGGCTCTGGCCGGTCGCCGTGAGGATGTCTCCGGCCCAACGCATGTGTTCTGCAACGGGATCAACGGACAGACCGATGAGCTTCACACCGCGGCGGTCGAACTCGTCCTTGACCTTCGCGACTGCGCCGATCTCGGTCGTGCAAACCGGGGTGAAGTCTTTCGGGTGGGAGAACAGCACGCACCAGCTGTCGCCGAGCCAGTCGTGAAACTGGATCATGCCCTCGGTCGTGTGGGCCTTGAAGTCAGGTGCATTTGAATTGATGGAAAGTGGCATCTTGCACTCCTTTTCTGGATGACACGCCGTCATGGCGCGCTCTATGCCGCTTTCCTAACTCTTGCCCGAGATGCGATCCTGAAGGACTTCTGAAAGAAATCTGAAAGCTGCGTCACGCCGCAGCGAGCGCGTGCCGCATGCGCCGGAAACGCCGGTCATGCGTCAGCGTGGCGAGGCCGGGGTCGGCATCAAGCCAGAAAACGTCCCGCCAGCCATGGTCGAACAGTTCCTCCAGCAAGAGGATCGCCTGATTGGTTTCGCCGATAAGGGCCATGGCCGACGCGTGGTAGATCGCCTGGCTGCTGCCGCGTACATTGATGTCTTCCATCGAGGCATAGGCCGCCTGCCGTTCTCCGAGCAACGCCATCAGGACGGCCGCGGCCGTCAGCGCGCGGGGATCCGTCGGGTCCTCTTCAATGCGCGACCGCGCTCTTTTCAGGGCGCGTTCCGCGTTGCGGCGGGATCGCGACGGATCGCAGGACGACGACAGCTGTGCAGCGATGAGGTAGCCCTTGATGTTGTGCGGCTCAAGATCGCCGACCTCTTCAAAATAGGACATGGCTGCCCGCCACTTGCCGCGCGACATGAGATACCAGGCTGCGTTGTGCAGGATCAGCGGGTCGCGTGCATTTCTGGAAAGGGCAAACGCATGCCCCCTTTCGGCAGCCTCCCAACGGCCGAACAGGGCGTGTACATATCCCAGGGACGACTGTGCGAGCGCAGAGGACGGATCAAGCGAAACGGCAAGCTCCGCCTCCGAGCAGGCCTCGTTCAGAATGTGCCTGCCTTCCGACCAGTAGGTATGGGCTCTTGCGAGCGCGATCGCGCGTTCTGCGCGAACTGACGGACAATCGGGTGCAATCTCCACCGCTTCAGCGGTGAGGTGCTCGGCGCGTTCAAGGGACCCTTCACCGCATCGAACCATTTCGCTCCGTGCCTCCAGGCAGAGCGCATGCGCTTCCAGATTGAAGTCGCGACGCTGGTCACGGGGGCGCCCTGCGGCCGGGACACCGATCTCGACCGGACGCATTACAGGTTTGGTCAGCCGGTAGCCGGTCCTTGCGATTGTCTCGATGAGCGTCCGGTTGCAGAGCTTGCGGCGGAGCTCCGATATCACCTGCGACAGGCTCTCATCGCTTACGGTAACATTCGGCCAGACAAGGTCCAGGAGGTCGCCGCGCTGCAAAACCCGGCCTTCGGCTTCGGCCAGCACGAGCAAGAGCCTGAGCGCCCGGGGTGACAGGGACCTGACATGGTCTTCCTTTGTTGCCTGGCGCGTGTCGCTGTCGATGCGCCAACCGTCGATGATAATGTTCATGTGCGCAAACCATTGGAAAAAAATTCCGCGGACACTAAACGCGACCTGGAATGGTTTCCACGTGGAAAATGCAATCGCACGAGAATGTGAACGATCGAATGAAAGCCCGGACCTGTTCCGGGATCAAACCGCATCGTGGTGCATTTGCTGCGCAGGCGGCAGGCGTAACTTGCTACGCGTACCCAGTCAGTGCAGGCTCAGAAGCACTTCGATGTCGCGCTGGCTCAGGGGGGCGAGCAGCGCTTTTTCATCAGCATTGAGTTTGGCATCACCATCGGCATATTGCCTGATCTGGAGCGCAATCTGGCTTGTCGGCTGATAATAAAGATCACCGCCCAGGCGGCTCAGCTCGACAACGAGGCGCTGCACCAGTTCCTTGCGTTTCTCGGCATCAAGATCGTGACGTTTTTCCTGCAACATCAGTCCGCCATCCCATAGTCGTCCGTGACTGTCATGTATAGAACTAGTGCGCTTGGCGGCGCGGTCTAGGTGATGGACCCATAAATGAGGCCGAAATGGTTTGAGGCGGCTTGCGTCTCATCAAGGCGCGGAAGCGCAGGAAATGTGGTTCATTTTCAAGCCTTTCGCAACGCGGAGGAGGAGCAAGCCGGTCAAATCCG
>JBCDEN010000789.1:0-2064 GCA_039179715.1 Pseudomonadota bacterium | reverse complement strand
TTTCGACCAGTTCCTTGATGTGGTCGGGTGTCTCCGTGGTGGATCGGGCGACGAGCCAGGCCACCAGGAAGTTCAGCATCGCACCCACCGAACCGATCGCGGTCGACTGGATGCCGAACAGCGACCCGGAAATGGTATCCGGGAACTGGTTGGTTCCAGGCAGGAAGAACCAGCCCTTGTGCAGGAAGATGTAGACCACCGTGAAGATGAGACCGGTGAGCATTCCCGCTACGGCGCCGGTATTGTTGATGCGCTTCAAGAAGATGCCCATCATCAGTGCCGGGAAGATAGTGGCCGCCGCAATCCCGAAGGCGAGCGCCACGGTCTGTGCCGCAAACCCTGGTGGATTGAGCCCCAGATAGGTCGCCACGCCAATGGCAACCGCCATGGAGATCCGGGCGGCCATCAGTTCTCCGCGTTCCGAGATGTTCGGATTGATCGACGACTTGATCACGTCGTGGCTGATCGCCGAGGAGATTGCCAGAAGCAAGCCGGCTGCCGTGGAGAGCGCGGCGGCAAGACCACCGGCAGCCACGAGCGCGATCACCCATCCCGGAAGCCGTGCGATTTCGGGATTGGCAAGCACCAGGATGTCACGGTTGAAGTTCGTGAGCTCATTGCCTTGCCATCCGCGTTCCGCAGCGATTGCCGCCATGGATTCAGACGCATCGTTGTAATACTGGATGCGGCCGTCGCCATTCTTGTCTTCGAAGCCGAGCAGACCGGTCTGTTCCCAAGTGGTCATCCAGTCGGGCATCTGTTCGATTTCCATCGCTTCGCCCTGAACGCCATTCGGCCAAAGCGTGTCCATGATGTTCAGACGTGCCATGGCACCGACCGCCGGGGCGGTCAGGTACAGAAGCGCGATGAAGACCAGCGCCCATCCTGCGGACCAGCGCGCGTCGGCGACCCGCGGCACGGTGAAGAAGCGGATGATGACGTGCGGCAGACCAGCGGTACCGATCATCAGCGAGAACGTGAACAACGTCATGTTGATCACCGATGACGGCGTTCCGTCCTGCGTCGTGTAGGCCGAGAAGCCGAGATCCTGGACCACCTGGTTGAGGCGGGACAGCAGCGGTTCACCGGATTCGACGTGCGTCGAGAACAGGCCGAGTCCCGGGATCGGGTTGCCGGTCAATTGCAGGGAAATGAACACCGCAGGTATCGTGTAGGCGGTGATCAGGACGCAATATTGCGCGACCTGCGTATAGGTGATGCCCTTCATGCCGCCAAGCACGGCGTAGAGGAAGACGACGCCGGCGCCGATGAACAGGCCGGTTGCGTTCTCCACCTCCAGGAAGCGCGAGAAGGCCACGCCGACCCCGGTCATCTGACCGATGACGTAGGTCACGGAAGCCACGATCAGGCACAGAACCGCAACGAGGCGCGCGGTCGGGCTATAAAAGCGGTCGCCGATGAATTCCGGCACGGTGAACTTGCCGAACTTGCGCAGGTAAGGCGCGAGCAGCAGGGCAAGCAGCACGTAACCGCCGGTCCATCCCATCAGGAACGACGAGGCACCATAGCCACCAAAAGCGATGAGGCCGGCCATGGAAATGAACGACGCGGCCGACATCCAGTCGGCAGCCGTCGCCATGCCGTTGGTTACCGGGTGAACGCCGCGGCCGGCAGCGTAGAACTCCGACGTCGATCCGGCTCGAGCCCAGACCGCAATGCCGATATACAGCAGGAAGGTCGCGCCAACGACGAGCAGGTTGAGCGTATATTGGTCCATTTTCCGGTGCCCCCTATTCTTCGTCGACGCCGAACTGGCGATCGAGGCTGTTCATCCGCCAGGCGTAGAAGAAGATCAGCACGAGAAAGACAAGAATCGATCCCTGTTGAGCGAACCAGAAACCGAGATCGGTGCCGCCGACGGCGATGCCGGAAAGCAGCGGCCGGAGGAGAATGGCAAAGCCGAAGCTAACGGCGCCCCAGACAATGAGACACCCCACGATAAGCCTGAGGTTGGCCCGCCAATAGGCCTCACCCTCCTGTGTTGCGGTACTCTTCATGTCGTCCATCTGCAGTCCTCCTTCTTTGCGGTTTCCTGAAAGTTCA
>JBCDEN010000415.1:0-4450 GCA_039179715.1 Pseudomonadota bacterium | reverse complement strand
GCGGTTTCGCGGATCAAAGCCACATGAGCAGGCATTTCAAGCGCACCTTCGGCATGACCCCGGGAGCGTGGCGGCAACTGACCGCCACCGATATGGCAATAGACTCAGAGTGATCCCGGACCGAACTTGTTGGAACGCGGGAAGCCTGTCGGCGGCAAGCGCCCGGCATTGCCGCGATCGCCGCGCCAGTCGGCAAGCTCGTCCAGTGTCCGGGTGAAGCTGCGCCCGGAACTGTCGGTCCATGTGAGACCGTCTTCTGCCTTGAAGACCCTGATATCGGCGACTTTTCCATCCCGGTAGCGCTGCAGCCGCACGCCGCGGCCGCGGCCCATCTGCGCCACCTGTGCCAGCGGGAACACCAGCAGTTTCCTGTTCTCGCCGATAATTGCCACGTGATCTCCGGTGGCGTCCACGCAAAGCGTTGCTTCGGCCGGTGCGGTCAGGTTCAGAACCTGTTTGCCCTTGCGCGTGTTGGCGATCACGTCATCCTCGCAGACAACGAAGCCACGCGCCTCGTTGTTGCAAAGCAAAAGATTACGGCCCGGTTTGTGAACGAACGCATTCACCACATCCTGCGCTTCGTCCATTTCCACCATGAGCCGGATCGGCTCGCCATGCCCGCGCCCGCCGGGAAGGCGGTCCGCGCCGAGGGTGAAGAACTTCCCGCCGGTCGAGAAGACCAGAATCTTGTCCGTTGTCTCTGCGTGGAAAGACAGTTTCAGCTTGTCGCCCTGCTTGAAGGAAAGCGTGGACAGGTCGCTCTGATGGCCCTTGAGTGCGCGGATCCAGCCTTTTTCGGAAATGATGACGGTGATCGGTTCCTTTTCGATCATCGCCTGCTGGATGTCGACAAGGTCGGCTTCGGGCGCCTCTGACTTGTCCGTGCGTCTTTTGCCGATCTCGGTTTCAGGTCCGTAAACCTTCGAGATATCGACGATCTCCTTGGAAATGCGGGTCCACTGGCGCGCGTCTGACCCCAAGAGCTTCGTCAGTTCGTCCTTCTCGTCGGTGAGTTTTTCGTGCTCCTTGTGGATCTCCAGCTCTTCAAGCTTGCGCAGGGATCTCAACCGCATGTTGAGAATGGCTTCCGCCTGCACATCGGTCAGTTCGAAGGTGCGGATCAACTCGGCCTTGGCATCGTCTTCCTCGCGGATGATCCTGATCACCTCGTCCAGGTTGAGGTAGGCAATCAGGTAACCGGCCAGGACTTCGAGGCGGTGATTGATCTGGCCGAGCCTGTGTTCCGACCGCCGGATCAGGACGACCTTGCGATGATCGAGCCATTCCCGCAGAACCTGCTTCAGGCCCATCACCATGGGCACCTTGCCCATGGACAGGACGTTCATGTTCAGGGAAAACCGGTTTTCCAGATCGGTCAGCTTGAACAGGGACTCCATGAGCAGGTTGGCATCGACATTGCGCGAGCGGGGAACCAGCACGATGCGAATGTCCTCGGCCGATTCATCGCGCACATCATCGAGCAGCGGCAGTTTGCGCGCGGTCAGCAGCTCGGCGATCTTTTCGATCAGACGCGACTTCTGCACCTGATAGGGGATCTCGGTGACGACGATGGCCCACTGGCCGCGGCCAAGATCCTCGACTTCCCAGCGCGCACGGATGCGGAAACTGCCGCGTCCTGTCGCATAGGCTTCGCGGATCGATCCCTGATCGGACACCAGAAGGCCGCCGGTCGGAAAATCGGGTCCCTTGATATATTCGAGCAGCTCGTCGACTTCGGCCCTGGGGTTCTTGATCAGGTGAAGACACGCCTGGCAGAGTTCGAAGGCATTGTGAGGAGGAATGGAGGTTGCCATGCCGACCGCAATGCCCGACGAACCGTTGCCGAGAAGGTTCGGAAACCCGCCGGGTAGGACGATGGGTTCCTTGTCCTCACCGTCATAGGTTTCGCGGAAATCGACCGCATTTTCATCGAGACCGTCAAGCAGACGCTTGGCCGTGTCGGTCATGCGCGCTTCGGTGTACCGCATGGCCGCGGCATTGTCGCCGTCGACATTACCGAAATTGCCCTGTCCGTCGATCAGCGGGTAGCGCTGCGCGAAGTCCTGGGCAAGACGCACCAGTGCATCATAGACGGCCTGATCGCCGTGCGGGTGGTATTTACCAATGACGTCGCCGACAACGCGCGCGCATTTCTTGAAGCCCGCCCCGGGGTCCAGTTTCAACAGGCGCATTGCATAAAGCAGCCGCCTGTGGACCGGTTTCAGCCCGTCGCGCACATCTGGCAGCGCCCGGTGCATGATCGTGGAAAGGGCATAGGCCAGATAGCGTTCTTCAAGCGCATCCTTGAGGTTGATCCCCTCAATGCCGCTCGGTGGTGGTGTCGTCTCTTTTCCCATATCTGTTTGCTAACCGTTTCACATCCGCTCCGCAATTCGAGACCGGGCAATTGGTAAGCGAAATGGCGGATTTTCAACGGATTTCAGCAGCTTCACCCCGTGTAAGCATAATTGTCCCCATGGGTCGCGTTTCGAGCCCGGTAACGCTATTTAAAAATCAGTTGCAATCGAAGTTTAGGGGTGATTTTAAGTTGCACTTCCTTTCGAATTTTGCAAATCGGGACGGCTCTTGAATGTCGAGGAAAATACTCTGGTCGGTCTTTGCGCTGGGTTTGGTGGTGTGTGCAATCTACTTGGGCGAACGCAATGACTACTATTTTCACCGCGCAAAGCACTACAGCATGCCCGCCGGAAGTATGCTGCCAACCCTGGAAGTTGGCGACGAGATTCTGGTGAAGCAAATTTATTCGGTGTTCGGAGAAAGATACGTCCCAAATAGAGGCGATGTAATTGTCTTCTGGAACGAAAAGGCCGGTGCAGACTATGTGAAGCGGCTTGTCGGACTGCCGGGAGAAACCATTCAGGTCAAAAATGGTGTGGTCTATATCGACACGGTTCCCGTTTCGCGCACCAAGGGCGGCGAATACACCGCCAGGAACGGTTCCTATTCGGGAGCTCCCTTCAGGCGCTTCAGCGAAACGCTCCCGAACGCAGCAGAGTACGAAATACTGGAACTGGGCGACATGGAACAACTCGACAATACGAAAGAGTTTGTGGTGCCAGGCGGACATTTGTTTGTTCTCGGAGACAATCGGGACAACTCGATCGATAGCAGGGTCTTGTCAGCGGTAGGCTATGTGCCAATCGAGGATGTCAAGGGTGTTGCCCGGCACATCTACTACTCGGGACCGGAAAAGAGTTTCGTTTGGCGGCGCATCGGCGTTGAGGAACAGTGACCGGCTAACCGAAATTCCAGGGAAAGTCCTTGCGGTAGCCCCGCTCCAGAGCGCCGATCAAGTGCTGGCGTGTCCCGGGGTCCGGGTTGCCGCGTTCCTGTAAATGGCTGGAAACGAAATAGGATGTCAGGGTGAAACCCTCTGTAACATCTGTCCAGGTCAGTTCACTTCCGGCCTGACGTTGGCCTTCCAGCAGGAAGGAGGGCAGGGGCAGCATCCGGTCATGATAGGGTTTGCCTGCGTCGCGGCTGACCGCGCGCCCTGATTTCGGTGAGACATAGGCCAGATCTTCGCTTTGCCCCGTGGCCGCACAGGACGTCAGATCAAGCCCCATGCCCAGGTCGCGCAAAAGCTCAAGCTCAAAGCGGATAAGCAGGGCCGCCGCCGCATCAGGCGCGTCGAGATGTTCCAGAACCACGTTGAGAGCATCATAAAGGTGCGGGTAGGGGTGCCGCTCCGGCAGGAGTTTCAGCAGAAAGGCAAGATGCTGCAGGCCGGCAAGACCGATTGCGCTTGTCATCAACGCGCCGGCGCGCAGGGTTTGCGGTTCGAGTGCAAAGATGCCGAGATGGTCCGACAGACGGGCTTTCCAGGTCAGGTCCAGCTCGTTTCCGGGTTGCAGCACGGGGCGGTTGCGCTGCGAGCGTCCGCCGCGCACCAGTCCGAGATGACGTCCGTGGTCGAGCGTCAGCGCTTCCAGGATGACATCGTTCTCGCCGTGTTTGCGCGTGGTCAGCACCACGCCGCGGCTGGTCCATTCCAAGGGCAACACCTTGTTCTGCCGCCGGACTGTCCCGATCATGCCCGGCCAATCACCCGTCTACTTGGGAAACTCGAGACCCATTTCCCTGTAGCGCTCCGGATCGTCCGCCCAGTTTTCGCGCACCTTCACGAAAAGAAACAGGTGCACGGGCGCGTCGATGATATCGGCCAGCTCTTCGCGTGCGGCTTTCGAGATCGCCTTGATCGTTTGTCCGCGCTTGCCCAGGACAATGCTTTTCTGGCTGTCGCGCTCGACATAGATGGTCTGTTCGATGCGCGCCGATCCGTCCTTCCGGCTTTGCCACTGCTCGGTTTCGACGGTCGAGATATAGGGCAGTTCCTGGTGCAGGCGCTCGAACAGCTTTTCGCGTGTGATCTCGGCTGCCAGAATGCGCAGGGGCAGATCCGACGGCTGATCGTCCGGATAGAGCCAGG
>JBCDEN010000198.1:0-6824 GCA_039179715.1 Pseudomonadota bacterium | reverse complement strand
TCCGCATTGAAGGTGAGGGGGTCCAGGAAGGCATCGTCGATACGCCTGTAGATCACGTCGACCTGTTCCGGCTCGCGCGTGGTGCGCATGAAGACCTTGCCGGCATCGACAAAAAGATCGCGGCCCTCGACCAGTTCCACGCCCATGGAATCGGCCAGGAACGCGTGTTCGAAATAGGCCGAATTATAGATCCCCGGTGTCAGCACGACGATGGTCTGCGCCGACTTGGACGGATCGGGTGCGACGCTTTCCAGCGTGCGGCGCAGAAGTTCGGGATACTGTTCGACGGGGGCGACGGCGTGGGTCTGAAAGAGTTCGGGGAAAAGCCGCATCATCGTTTCGCGGTTTTCCATCATGTAGGACACGCCGCTCGGCGTGCGTGTGTTGTCTTCCAGAACGTAGAACTCGTTCTCCGATACCCGCACAAGATCCGTGCCGATGATATGCGCATAGACCTTGCGGGCCGGCGTGAACCCGGCCATTTCGGGCAGGAACGCCTCGTTCTGCAAGATGAGGTCCGCAGGAATAATGCCGGCGCGCAGGATCTCCTGGCGGTGGTAGATGTCGTGCATGAAGGCGTTCAGCGCGCGGACACGCTGATCGATCCCTGCTGACAGCTTTCGCCATTCGGATGCGGAGATTATGCGGGGAATGGGGTCGAACGGGATCAGCCGTTCCGTTGCTTCTTCTGCACCGTATACCGCGAAGGTGATTCCGAGCCGACGGAACACCGTCTCCGCATCCCGGCTCTTTTTTGTAAGGAAATTAGCGGGTTTGTCTTCGAGCCATGTCGCGAGCCTGGAATAGGGTGATCGTGGTCCACCTGCATCGTCGAGCATTTCGTTGAAGAAAGTCCGATCGTCCGCCATTGCCTCCCCTTTGCCTGTTCTGCTTGTTTTGCAATCATGACAAAATTCTGAAGTGTGTCAAAGAACAATCTCTCAGCTTTGTTGCCCAGTGTTTGTGCAATTTCGTCCGCGAGCGGGAAACGGCGCTTCAACACCGTTTGGCACTCCGTGACCACTGAAAACCTTTTTCGGCCAATGCTCTCCAGGTGGCCGATGTGTCTGTCCGAACGATTCCAAGGCCGCGGAAAGACCTGCGCCACTTTCGCTTGGGGATCAGCGCCGAGACCCCGTTTTCCTGGTCTCCTTAAGCCCAAATGCTGACTTTGCCTTGTTGATGGAACATGGTACGGCCTCTTTAAAACGCGTATCGGGAGGACCTGATGAAAGAAGTGCTGGCCGAATTGGAACAACGCCGGGAGACGGCCCGCCTCGGGGGTGGTCAACGCCGGATCGACTCACAGCACGCGAAGGGCAAGCTCACCGCTCGTGAGCGTATCGAGGCGCTTCTGGACGAAGGATCGTTCGAAGAGTTCGACATGTTCAAGCAGCACCGCTGCACCGAGTTCGGCATGGACGCGCAGCATATTCCGGGTGACGGCGTGGTCACCGGCTGGGGCACCGTTAATGGCCGGACCATCTACGTGTTTTCCAAGGACTTCACGGTCTTTGGCGGTTCGCTTTCCGAGGCACACGCGGAAAAGATCACCAAGCTTCAGGACATGGCTCTGCAGAACCGGGCACCGATCATCGGTCTCTTCGATGCGGGCGGTGCACGGATTCAGGAAGGCGTGGCCGCGCTCGGCGGCTACGGAGAGGTGTTCCGGCGCAACGTGCTTGCGTCCGGCGTCATCCCGCAGATCTCGCTGATCATGGGGCCCTGCGCCGGCGGCGACGTCTATTCTCCGGCAATGACCGATTTCATCTTCATGGTGCGCGACACATCCTACATGTTCGTCACCGGGCCCGACGTCGTCAAAACGGTGACCAACGAGACCGTCACGGCCGAAGAGCTGGGCGGTGCCTCCATTCATACTACAAAGTCATCGATCTCAGACGGTGCCTTCGACAATGACGTGGAAGCGCTTTCGGAAATGCGGCGGCTGATCGACTTCCTGCCGATGAACAACCAGGCCGACCTGCCTGAATTGACGAATTACGACGATCCCGACAGGATCGACACAAGCCTCGATACGCTCGTGCCGGACAATCCGAACAAGCCCTACGACATGCGTGAGCTTGTCCTCAAGACAGTTGATGAAGGCGATTTCTTTGAAATCCAGAAGGGGTTTGCCGGCAACATCCTGACGGGTTTCGGCCGGATCGAGGGTCGTTCCGTCGGGATCGTGGCCAACCAGCCGATGGTTCTTGCAGGCGTTCTGGATGCGGATGCGAGCCGCAAGGCCGCACGCTTCGTCCGGTTTTGCGATTGCTTCAACATTCCGATTGTCACCTTCGTCGACGTTCCGGGCTTCCTGCCCGGTACGGCACAGGAATATGGCGGGCTGATCAAGCACGGGGCGAAACTTCTGTTCGCCTACACTGAGGCAACTGTTCCGAAAGTGACGGTGATTACCCGCAAGGCCTATGGCGGCGCTTACGACGTGATGAGTTCGAAGCATATCGGCGGCGACATCAACTATGCATGGCCGAGCGCGGAGATTGCCGTGATGGGCGCGAAAGGTGCGGTCGAAATCCTTTACCGGAACGAGTTGGGTGATCAGGACAAGATCGCGAAGCGGACAAAAGACTATGAGGACCGCTTTGCAAATCCGTTCGTGGCGGCCGAACGCGGCTATATCGACGACGTCATCAGGCCCCATTCGACCCGCCGCCGTGTCGCCAAGGCGCTTGCGTTGCTCAGGTCAAAGCAGGAAGAACTGCCCTGGAAGAAACACGACAATATTCCTCTCTGACACCGTTCTTCAGGCGGTCAAAAAGCTATAGAAACGAATTGGGCCGGCATGACCGGCCCGTTTGCGTTCAGTCCCAACGGTTGAAACCGCCGCGCGGGAAGAGAGGTTCCCGGCATTCATAGGCCACAGGGCACTTTCGATTGTCCTTGGTCGGTCCGTATTGGACGAAGAGAACCTGATTGTAGTCGCAGAAACTGCGGTTCGACACGAACATGGAGTAGGTGGACCGGCCTGTCGTGAAGACGACCGAGCCATGCTGCTTGACCATGTTCTGGGCCTGCCGGCAGCTCATCTGACGCAGGTCCGGTCTTGCTTGCGCAGCCGATGTCCAGACAATGCTGCCGAGCAAAACAGCTGCGATTGCAAGACGACGATTTTTCATATCTGCCTCCATTGGTGACTGGCGTCTCGTGGTCGGTTCGCCCGGTACTCTGCGTCAGGCGGATTGAAACCAGTGTGACCGTCGGCACATAAAATGCCATTTAACGCGCTGATGCACCAGCGTCAGGCATGGGAAGCAGGTAACGTAAGCCGTTTTTCAAAGAGCATCGATCAGGACCTGTTGCGCCCCGTCAGGACCTTGCATTTCGCTTCTGCCAGTCCGTCGGACAGACGTTGCCTGGCAGGACGTTCAGAGCGCCTTTCAGGGAGAACCCTGCATAAGTGTCGTCCTGGAATTTGACAGCCAGGGTGCGGGACGAGCGGATCTTGTGCCAGATGTATCCGAAGCTGTCCGAGCAAGCCGGACACCCGGTGCCGATATAGCCATGCTCGTTGACTGACACGTCCAGAACGCTGGAATCGAGGATGACGCGCACGCGGCTGTTCGGCGGTGGCATCCTGCCCTCGATCTCCACGTGCAGCAGCGTGCCGTTTACCTGCCTTTGCGGATGACACCAGACAACGAAATTCGACCCGACATCGTTTGTTGTCCAATAGCGCGTGAAACCGTCGACATCGCCGCGATGCCATTTGCCGGTTGTTTCACCCAGCGCGGTGAACGGTGCCACCAGGGCCAGGAAGAAAAATGCAACAAGACGTTTCATGTCGGTACCCCACTATCGGTCTAATTATCACGGAAATTCTTTAACCTTGCGTAATATTGACAGTGCACGCGTGTACTTCGGCGGTTACTCAACATTAAGTCTTGTGGCGTCCGGCAACGAGCGCTCGCCCTTTGGCTAAGTTGCGCCGCGGCAGCCCCGGCCCTACAACCAAGGAAACAATCCAGTTGGGTGAAAATGCATGTTTTCGAAAATTCTCGTCGCCAACAGGGGTGAAATCGCCTGCCGGGTCATGAAGACCGCCCGCCGCATGGGGATCAGAACCGTTGCTGTGTACTCCGATGCCGACCGGGATGCATTGCATGTCGAGATGGCGGACGAGGCGGTTCATATCGGTCCGGCGGCGGCAGCCGAATCCTACCTGATCGCAGACAAGATCATCGCCGCCTGCAAGCAGACCGGTGCCGAAGCCGTTCATCCTGGCTACGGCTTCCTGTCGGAACGCGCCAGTTTTCCAGAAGCGCTCAAGAAGGAGGGTATCGTCTGGATCGGCCCCAATCCGCGCGCCATCGAGGCGATGGGCGATAAGATCGAATCCAAGAAATTCGCCAATGATGCCGAGGTCAGCACCGTTCCGGGGTATCTGGGCGTTATTGAATCCGCAGAGCAGGCGGTCGAGATTGCGCAGGAAATCGGTTACCCGGTGATGATCAAGGCCTCGGCCGGAGGCGGCGGCAAGGGTATGCGCATTGCCTGGAACGCCGACGAGGCGCGCGACGGCTACGACCGGTCCAAGTCGGAGGCCGCCTCGTCTTTCGGCGACGACCGCGTGTTCGTTGAGAAATTCATCGAAAACCCGCGTCACATCGAAATCCAGGTGCTCGGCGACAAACATGGTCACGCCATCTATCTCGGCGAGCGGGAATGTTCGATCCAGAGGCGGAACCAGAAGGTCATCGAAGAAGCCCCGTCTCCGCTGCTGGACGAGGAGACACGGCGGAAAATGGGCGAGCAGGCGGTCGCTCTGGCAAAGGCGGTCGATTATGACAGTGCCGGGACCGTCGAATTCGTGGCCGGTCAGGACAAGAGTTTATTTTTTCTTGAAATGAATACGCGCCTGCAGGTGGAACACCCGGTCACAGAGCTCATCACCGGTGTCGACCTCGTGGAACAGATGATCCGGGTTGCAGCGGGCGAAGAGCTTTCCATTTCCCAGGACGATGTGAAGCTGAATGGCTGGTCGGTCGAGAGCAGGATCTACGCCGAAGACCCCTACCGCAACTTCCTGCCGTCCATCGGGCGGCTCGTGCGGGATCAGCCGCCCGAGGAAATCACGAGCGACGAAGTGACGGTCCGCAACGACACGGGCGTGGTCGAGGGCTCGGAGATTTCGATGTTCTACGATCCGATGATCGCGAAACTGGTCACCCATGCACCGAGCCGCGGGGAGGCGATCGATGCGATGAGCACGGCACTGGATGCGTTTTATGTCGACGGCATCCAGCACAATGTGCCTTTCCTGACGGCGTTGATGAACCACCCGCGCTGGCGCTCCGGCGAGCTTGCGACCAGTTTCATCGCCGATGAATATCCGGACGGCTTCTCGCCGGCGGTGCCGGACGATGCAGCCTATGCGGTGCTCGCTGCCGTGGCACTTTCCATGGGCGCACTCGGGCGCGAGCGCCTGGATCATCTGCCCGGGCGCCTGCGGCCGCATGCCGGTGAGATGCGGGAAGACTGGGTTGTCAAGCTGGACAAGACCTATGTGCCGATCCGCATTGCGGCCGGTTACCCGGGCACCCCGGTGGAGCTGGATGTCGCCATTGGCGACGGTCCCGTGATGAATGTGGAATCCGACTGGAGCCCGGGCGACGTCATGTGGTCGGGCAAGGTAGGGACCACAAGTGTGACCGTTCAGATCAGGCCTGTCACCGGAGGTTACCGCCTCGATTGGCAGGGCTATTCGGTTGCCGCGAAGGTGATGACGCCGCGCGTCGCCGAGCTGGACGCGCTCATGCCGGAGAAACTGCCGCCAGACACATCCAAAATGCTGCTGTGTCCCATGCCCGGGCTCGTGGTGTCGATTGCCGTTGCCGAAGGACAGGAAATCAAGGCCGGCGAACAGCTTGCCGTCGTCGAGGCGATGAAAATGGAGAACGTGTTGCGCGCCGAGCGCGACTGCGTTGTTTCGGCAATCAAGGCGGAGCCCGGCGACAGTCTCGCGGTCGATGCCGTGATCATGGAGTTTTCGTAAGCACGCCGATTGACACGGTCACGCCTGCAAACGTAATCAGACAGCCCGGAACGGTTCCGTTCCGGGCTGTTTTCATGAAACACCTCCGAGGCCCCATGTCATTCACGACGATACTGTTCGATCTGGACGGAACGCTGACCGATCCGTTCGAGGGCATAACCCGTTCGATCCAGCATGCGCTGGAGAAAATGGGCGCGCCCGTTCCGGAGGGCGAAGACCTCCACTGGTGCATCGGACCTCCGCTCTGGGACAGTTTCGAAGTTCTGCTGAACACGTCCGACCGCGCAGATCTGGATCTGGCAGTGGCGCATTACCGCGAGCGCTATACCGTGACGGGCCTTTACGAGAACACACTGATCAACGGCATTCCCGATGTATTGGTATCGCTGGGCAGCGCCGCGCTCGATCTTCATGTGTGTACTTCGAAACCGCATGCCTATGCCGGCAAGATCGTCGAGCATTTTGAACTGATGCCGCATTTCGGCAAGGTTTACGGGTCCGAACTCAGCGGAGACCGTTCGCAAAAGGCGGAGCTGATCGCACATATCCTGGAAGAAGAGGGCCTTTCGGCAGATGAAACCCTGATGATCGGCGACCGCAAGCATGATCTCATCGGTGCGAATGCAAATGGTGTGGCCGGTATCGGTGTCCTGTGGGGCTACGGCAGCCGGGAAGAACTGGAAGCGGAGCAGCCGGTTCTGGTGGCCGAAAAGCCGCAGGACATAGCGGCGTTTTTGGGTGCACAGGGCTGAACGTCCGGTGGTCCGGATGTGAGGTATACTTTCGGTGCTATATCATGCTGTCG
>JBCDEN010000817.1:0-1868 GCA_039179715.1 Pseudomonadota bacterium | reverse complement strand
ATAGCGGCTAGAGAATAAAATAAGTGTAAATAGGGTTGCTTTGAAATGTCTTAGGCAAGTTCAAATTGTTTGCACTTAAGTGAAAGCTTGGTTTTTCCTGAGGTGTCTAAAGAAAAAACGGGTGGCGCGAGCTTTTTTGCATCGATGCGAAACGCCATCCCGGCTGATCGAAGCATCAAGGCCACCGGGGAAGGGATTGGCAGAAACTCTGCTTTCAGCCGGATTGTCTTCAAAACCGCCGCACAGTCGCGCCTTTTTTGCCTGCGTGCATTGCCAAGGCGATGGTTCCACCACATATCCGGCTGACCGTTCCACATTTAGCCGAAGTCGTCGGGTTCATGGATTCAATCACACAATTCGTTCTGGGTGCTGCCGTTTCAACCGCTTGTCTTGGAAGCAAGATCGGTCCCCGAAAGGCGGCGATTGTCGGCGGACTGCTCGGCACGTTGCCGGATCTCGACGTGTTCATTCCCTTCGACGACCCGATAGACAGCTTCGTCTATCATCGTGGCTGGTCCCACTCCTTCTTCGTTCATGCGCTTGCTGCGCCTGTCTTCGGCGAACTGCTGGTGCGCGTCTTCAAGGGTCTGCGCGAGCATCGCTGGCTGACCTGGGCAACAGTATTCCTGGTGTTTGCGACACATGCCATGATCGATGCGATGACCGTTTACGGCACGCGGATATTCTGGCCTCTTTATCCTGACCCGGTTGGCGTCGGGTCGGTCTTCATCATCGACCCGCTCTATTCGATACCGCTGCTGATTGTCGTGATCTATGCGCTCTGCAAGAAGAACTGGACGTCCCGGCTGCGCAACTGGGTTGCCGGTGCCCTGATCGCGACCACCGCATACATGGGACTGAGCGTGGTTCTGCAGCAATATGTCCAGGGCCAGGCGCGTCTCGCCTTCCAGGCCGAGGGGATCGAACCGGAGGCTGTTTACGCGATCGCGGCTCCGTTCAATATCCTGCTCTGGAAGGTTATCGGACTTGAGGAAGACCGCTACGAGAACCTCTACTACTCGCTTCTCGACGGCCCGGGAGCGCCCGAAATCTACAAACACCCGCGCCATCCCGAGCTCGCGGCCTGTCTGTCGGATACGCCGGCCTTTCAGAAACTGGAATGGTTCAGCCGCGGGTTCTTCAGAACAGAGCTCGTCGGCGACAAGATCATTGTGTCGGACCTGCGCATGGGACTGACACCGGGCTACGCCTTCCGGTTTGCGATTGGCGAATTGAACGATGACGGAATTCAGCCGATTGAGCCTCAGCGAGACACCGGCCTCGGCCGTATCGACGCCGATGACTGGGACTGGTTCGTGGCGCGGCTGAAAGGGCTTCCCAGCGTGCGCAACGCGGAAGCGAATGCCGGGGGCGTTGCGGTATCTTCACAAGCGCGCGCATGCGGCGCCGGCTCGGCCACGGGGTAGCGTTGCGCGCGCTACTCGATCTTTTCCGGGTCGGGAAGCGGCAGCAGCAGCGTTTCGGCGAGCAGGGCTTCAGGATCGTGGATCTGCGGAACTTGCTGGCAATCCGCTACCGGTTCGCCGGTCTCGCCCTGGTGTTCCTTCAAAGCCGCGCATATCGGGATTGCCGACTGCCGCGTGCCCCTGACCGCGACGCTCATGACGTCATGCAATGATCCGTCCGTTTCCCCCAGCGCGAGCGCAAGATGCTTTGCGAACAGCGAAATCGTGCGGTCAGCGGAGTAGTTCGCGCTCTGTCCGTCGCCTGCGGAGGAAACAAGAGCCTCGGGCCTGTCCTTGTGATCGACCGTGTGTTTGTCGAGCAGGTGCATGTTCACGGCGTAGGAGTCGTTGGTGTCGAGGATGAGAATGACTTCGGCCGCCGGGATCGTGTGAAGAATGGCT
>JBCDEN010000126.1:0-8361 GCA_039179715.1 Pseudomonadota bacterium | reverse complement strand
TGCAGCCCGCCTTGCGAATTCAACATGTGATCTGCCGCGAGGAAGCGCGGCAGGTCCGGATCAGGCTTGCGCCGCAGCCGGTTCACCTTCAGTCGAAGCTTCTTCGGCAACCGGAGCTTCTTCTGCAGCCGGAGCTTCTTCGGCAACCGGAGCTTCTTCAACTGGCGCGGCTTCTTCTGCCGGCGCAGCTTCTTCCACCGCTGCAGCTTCTTCCGCTGCCTCTGCCAAAGCCTCTTCGACAGGTGCATCTTCCGCTTCGCCGAGATCGACGCCGGCAGCACCCTGTGCCCGGGAGATACCGTCGATCGCAGCGCGCGCAATCAGATCGCAGTAAAGCGAGATGGCACGGCCGGCATCGTCGTTGCCCGGCACCGGATAGGTGATCCCGTCCGGATTGGAGTTGGAGTCCAGGATCGCGGCAACCGGAATACCGAGGCGGCGTGCTTCCTGAATGGCGATGGCTTCACGGTTCGTATCGACCACGAAAATCAGGTCCGGGATACCACCCATGTCCTTGATGCCGCCCAGGTTCCGCTCAAGCTTCTCGCGCTCGCGGTCCATGAACAGGCGCTCTTTCTTCGTCAGGGCGTTCGCCGCATCCGAAGACAGAGTTTCTTCCAGCTTGCGAAGGCGCTGGATGGACTGGGAAATGGTTTTCCAGTTCGTCAGCATGCCGCCAAGCCAGCGGGCGTTGACAAAATACTGTGCGGAGTTGCGTGCAGAAGAAGCAACGGCTTCCTGCGCCTGACGCTTGGTACCGACGATCAGAACGCGGCCGCCGCCGGCAACTGTGTCGGAAATCGCCTTCAGCGCCTGGTGCAAAAGCGGCACCGTCTGCGACAGATCCATGATATGAACATCGTTGCGTACACCAAAGATGTACTGACCCATACGCGGGTTCCAACGGTGTTTCTGGTGACCAAAGTGAACGCCGGCTTCGAGCAGCTGACGCATGGTGAAATCGGGCAAAGCCATGGCCCTTAATCTCCTGAGTTTTCCGGTTTAACCTCCGCAAGAGGAGTACGGGCCGGAGGAAGTCTCCTGTCGGCCACCGGATGGACCCCGATAAGCTCAGGTTCCGCCCCTTGCGTGTGGAATGCGCGCCTTATAGTTGGCAGCGAAATTTATTTCAAGACCAAAACCCGCTTTTCTTTCCAATCTTCGGGCAATCCCGGCCGCGCGTTCGCGGCGGAAACGCTCTGGCCGGGCAAGGGCCGGATGGCCGCTTGATCGACTGCATGGCGGCAAGAGTCCGCAAAGCGCTCCGAAACCCCAGAAAGTGGCAAGACACAAACAGACGAGAGGATCTAGGTGACGGACCCATAAATGAGACTGAAATGGCATGCGAAATGGCGACATCCCGTCAGGAAGTGTGTGCGGAGCGGGCTTCCCGCCCGGTCAGCCGAGCTGACGCCGCGAGGTGCAGCCATTTCTGCCGCCAAATCGGCTTCATTTATGGGTCCGTACCCTAGTCCAGGCTGCCGCCCTGCGCCGAACCGACAGACCAGTGATCGGGATTAATGCGCACGAAAATCTGGGCACGCTGGCGCTCCGCGACTTCGGCGTCTTCAGCCGAATCCTCAACACTGCGCAGGGCAAGCGCTAGCGAGCCAACCTGTTGTGCCTGCACCACCACTTCGGACTGGAACAGTGTCAGCTCAAGCGTCGCGGTTCTGTTCGGAGGCAGGTTTTTTCCGTCCTGCTCTCCGGCAGTGGTTCCGTCGATTGCAAGAACGCGAATATTCTCCAGGATGGTTTCGCTCGTCACACCGACACCTTCGAGCTCCCGCGTCAGGATCAGATCCACCTTGTCGCCCGGCAGAATGAACCCGCCCGCCGAGGTTTCCTGTCCGACCATGACCGCGATGGCCCGCTTGCCCTTCGGCAGCATGGTGGCCATGTAGCCCTTATCGGTCTGAATCAGCCGCTCGCCGCGGATCGGTTCACCTGAGAAAATTGCGGTCCTGGCGATACTGCCGATGACGTCCTGGCTTGCCTTGGAACCGTTTTCTTTTGTCATGACGCCGCGTGGGACAGCGTCCTTCGGCCAGTCAACCCAGGCAAAATCCCGATCGGAGATCTTTCCTCCCTGCGGGATATTTTTCGAAGCGACAAGCACCTTTGCGTGCTCCACCGGCGGTGGCGGTGGCGGCGCAGCAACAGCCACTTCCGTATCCCTGACAAAATGAAACGCCTGATAACCTGCGCCAAGGGATACAAGTAGTACAAATATCCTAGCGAGTTTCGTCCACAATTTGCATAGTCCCAGCACAGATAATGATTATTTCAGCCAAGAATACATGCAAACGCACAAATTCATAAGCATAAACCAATGAAAAACCCTAGTACTATTAATATTCTGCGAAGATAATTTATCGCGTTCAAAACATTAAGAAATGACAATATAAAATTTCATAAAATTATCTTCTCATTATTTCAGTCTTTCTTAATTCCCCATATCAACTTCTGATACCTGCGCGTGCGCAAGGGCAACCGACCGGTAAATGTGTGGGCGTGGCTGCCGGGCAACGGCACCAATCCTGTCGGGGCCGGAAGACCGGGATTTCACGCCATCTGAACATCCGTTACACCCGGCACAGCCTTGAGGGCGCCGGCAATTTCCGGCGACAGCCTGAACAGTCCCGGCAACTTGACTTCAACCTCGCGCGATCCGTTTTCAAGCAGGACGATCACCGTGACGTCCCCCTCGCCTCTGACGGTCAGCTGCCTGGCAAGGCTCTGTATCGGCCGTTCGTCTCGAACGAAAACGCGCATGCTTTTCTGAAGGCGCGCGGCAACCTTGTCGATCGGATCGACCTGTTCCACGCGCAGCGACGGTTCCTCGTCGCGCATGTCGGCCCCGACCAGAACAACGACCGACCGACCGGGCTGCAAAACCTCCCGGAATTGCTCGAGCTTTTCACGAAACAACAGGGCCTCGTACTGCCCGCTTGCATCGGAAAGACGCGCAATCCCCATTCGCGTACCGGTGCGCGTCTTGCGTTCCTGAAGCGAAATGACGGTGCCTGCAAGCCGTCCGTGAGAGGCCCCCTGCTTGACTGCATCAGCGAACTGGGTCCAGGGCTGCGCCCGCATCTTCTCAAGCACTTTCGAGTATTCATCGATCGGATGCGCAGAAAGATAAAAGCCGATCGCCGCATGTTCGCGCTGAAGTTTTTCGTCATTCGTCCAGCTGAGCACCTCGTCGAGTTGCAGCGGCTCTTCGCTGTCGCTTCCCCCGAACAGTTCGTCCTGTCCCAGCGTCCTGTTCTCTTCGGTCCGTTGGGCCAGTCCCATGATGCGGTCGATCCCCTCGAAGACGCGTGCCCGGTCCGGTTCGAGTTCGTCGAAAGCCCCGGCGGCCACGAGGTTTTCCAGCGTGCGCTTGTTCAGGAACCTCGGCGAGATCCGGCGGGCAAAATCGCCAAGGCTCTTGAAGGGCGTGTCTCCGCGCGCCTCCACGATATGTTCCACGGCCTGTTCGCCAACGCCCTTGATCGCGCCCATCGCATAAAGGATCTTCCCGTCCGAAACATCGAAAACCGCGCCGCTGCGATTGATGGACGGCGGTACGATCTCGATCTTCATGCGCCGGGCTTCCTGGCGGAAATCGCCCAGCTTGTCGGTGTTGCCGAGATCAAGCGTCATCGAGGCGGCCATGAACTCGACCGGATGGTTCGCCTTCAGCCAGGCCGTATGATAGGAGACGAGCGCATAGGCAGCCGCATGCGACTTGTTGAAGCCGTAATTGGCGAATTTGGCCACAAGATCGAAAATGGTGCCGGCCTGCGCCTTGTTGATGCCGCGCTCAACCGCGCCGTCGACGAAACGCGCCCGCTGCACCTCCATTTCGGCTGCGATTTTCTTGCCCATAGCGCGTCGCAGCAAATCCGCTTCGCCGAGCGAATACCCGGACAGGACCTGCGCGATCTGCATGACCTGTTCCTGGTAGACGATGATCCCGTTCGTTTCCATCAGGATCGGTTCGAGAAGCGGGTGCAGGCAGTCGGGATCCTGTTCGCCGTGTTTGACGGCGTTGTAGACTGGAATGTTTTCCATCGGGCCGGGACGGTAGAGCGCAACAAGTGCAATAATGTCCTCGAACCGGTCCGGTTTCATGCCGGCAATTGCCCGGCGCATGCCCTGGCTTTCAAGCTGGAACACACCGAAGGTTTCACCGCGCGCGAGAAGCTCGTAGGTCCCGGTGTCGTCGATCGGGAGCCCGGCCACGTCAACAGTTATGCCGCGCCGCTCAATCAATGCGACGGCCGTATCGATGACGGTCAGTGTCTTCAATCCGAGAAAGTCGAATTTCACCAGCCCGGCATCCTCGACCATCTTCATATTGAACTGGGCAACCGGCATGTCCGAACGCGGATCGCGGTATAGCGGGACGAGCTGTTCGAGCGGCCGGTCACCAATGACCACGCCCGCGGCATGCGTTGATGCGTGCCGGTAAAGCCCTTCCAGCTTCTGCGCCATGGAAAGCAGTCTCTCGACGATCTCTTCTTCCCGCGCCGCCTCGCTCAAACGCGGCTCATCCGCGATCGCCTGCGCCAGGGTCACAGGGTTGGCCGGGTTTGCGGGCACCAGTTTGCAAAGCCGGTCAACCTGTCCATAGGGCATCTGCAGCACACGTCCGACGTCCCTGAGCACGGCGCGCGCCTGAAGCGATCCGAAGGTTATGATCTGCGCAACCTGTTGACGCCCGTACTTTTCCTGAACGTAGCGGATCACTTCCTCGCGCCTGCTCTGGCAGAAGTCGATATCAAAGTCCGGCATCGACACGCGTTCGGGATTGAGAAAGCGCTCGAAAAGCAGTGAGAACCGCATCGGATCAAGATCGGTGATGGTCAGCGACCACGCAACGAGCGAACCGGCACCCGACCCGCGGCCCGGACCAACCGGAATGTCCTTTGCCTTCGCCCACTTGATGAAATCGGCGACGATCAGGAAATATCCCGGAAACTTCATGCGTTCGATGATGCCGGTTTCGTAGTCGAGACGCTCCCAGTAGTCCTTCTCTTCCAGCCCCGGAGCCAGGCCGTTCTCGTCAAGGCGGGCACGCAGCCCTTCCCTGGCCTGACGCTTGAGTTCGTCCACCTCGGCCTGCTCCGCACTTTCCGCATCCGCATCAGCCGCAGCGAACCGTGGCAGGATCGGCGCACGGCGCTCAGGCCGGAAACTGCATCGCTGTGCAATCTCGATGGTTGCGGTAAGCGCTTCGGGCAAATCGGCAAAGAGAGCGCACATTTCTGCCCGGCTCTTGAAATAATGCTCCGGCGTCAGGCGTCGGCGATCTTCTTCGATAAGAACGCGGCCCTCGGAAATACAAATCAATGCATCATGCGCCTCGTAGTCTTCCCGCTTGGCAAAGAAAGCCTCGTTGGTTGCAACCACCGGCACGCCGTATTCGTAGGCCAGCCCCAGAAACGCGTCTTCCGTCTTGCGCTGCTCTTCAAGGCCGTGCCGCTGAAGTTCGATATAGCAGCGCCCTGAAAATGCCTTGGCTAGCATCTGAAGCCGGGATTGCGCGATCGGTTTCTGCCCATGCAGCAGCGCCGCTCCGATCGGGCCGAGATGACCGCCGGTCAGAACAATCAGGCCGTCCGATTTCGAAAACAGATACTCGGCCGTGACATGCGGCTTCAGGCCGGTTTCGGTGTCGAGAAACGCCCGCGAGGTCAGCTCCATCAGATTGCCGTAGCCGGCCTCGGTCATCGCAATCAGAACGACGTCGGCGAGCGGCAGCTCTCCCCGGCGCGCACCTTCAAGCCCATCATCGAAAAAAATGGAAAGCTGACATGCCGTGATCGGCTGAATGCCCGTGTCCCAGGCTTTTGCCGAAAATTCCTGCGCGCCGAAAAGATTGTTCGTGTCCGCAATCGCGAGCGCAGGCTGGTTGTCTTCCTTTGCCAATTCAAGAAGCTTCTTGATCGGCAACGCGCCCTCGAGCAGCGACAAGGCTGAATGCACTCTCAAATGCACGTAACCGGGCCCGTCCGGACCAGACCCGTGCGCCTCTGACGCGTTTTCAGATTGTACGGATCGACCTTCTGTCACGGACATGCCGAGGCTCTTCTCTGCTGCTGGAATCAGAGCCTAGTCAATCGTGTCTTTCTGCCGCTGTCGAGACGCTGTCCGAGTTGTGCCCGTTCTTCTTCGCCGGCGCATGAGCTCGGCTGGCACTGAAAGGACCACTAGAGAAAAGTGTCGGAACAGGTGGGTTCACCGCGTCCGCTGCAGAATTCAGGCAGCGGCAAAAAGAACATCACCCCAGACGGCAAGCGTTGTGCAGAAACAGACCAGGGAAGCGAAAGCTGCAAAATCACGAGCGATATGGATCATAACATCCTCCAATGCCTTACTGTTGAATAATCGGACTATGTTCCATTTTTGTTCCCATTGCAAGCTCTTTTTGTTCACGGACTTTGCCATGGGTGTGCCACATTTTTAAACATCACGTATCTGATTTGTTCTCACTGACACAAACAGGGCAAAACGAAGCGCCGCGATCATCAGCCGATCGACTTGAGGTCTTTCACCAATCCGTCTTCCAACGTGATTGCCCGGTCCATGCGCCCGGCCAGTTCAAGATTGTGCGTTGCAAAGAGCGTCGCCACTCCCGAAGCACGGACAAGCGCCGAAAGGGCGTCGAACACATAGTTCGCCGTATTGGGATCAAGATTGCCCGTCGGTTCATCGAGCAACAGGATGCGCGGCGCATTCGCAACCGCCCGTGCCACCGCGACCCGTTGCTGCTCACCACCGGAAAGTTCCGAGGGTCTGTGAGTGCCCCTGTCGCCGAGCCGCAAATAGGCCAGCAGTTCATCGGCCCGCTCCGCGGCGACGCTCTTTGACAGTCCGCGGATCATTTGCGGCATCATGACATTCTCCTGCGCGGTGAATTCCGGCAGAAGATGATGAAACTGGTAGACGAAGCCGATATCGTTGCGCCTGATCGCGGTTCGTTCGTCGTCGGAAAGATCCGAGCAGTTGACCGGTCCGAGAAAGACATCTCCCTCATCGGGCCGTTCCAGCAGTCCAGCAAGATGCAAAAGGGTGGATTTGCCCGTTCCCGAAGGCGCCACCAGGGCGACCATTTCACCCGCTTCAATCCTGAGATTGGCCCCTTTGAGTATATGCAGCTTCTTTTCGCCTTCATCGAAGCTTCTGACGATCCCTGAAAGTTCCAGGGCCGCGGGCGCCGCATTGGTGCCCGGGTCGGTATTCACGGCCATGTCCATGTCCCGGTCCTCACTCATATCTGAGCGCTTCGACAGGATCGAGCCGGGCCGCGCGCCACGCCGGATAGAGCGTTGCCAGCAGCGACAGGGCAAGGGCCATCAGCAGCACCGTCATCGTTTCACCGCTGTCTATTTCCGCCGGCAGCTTTGACAGGAAATAGAGCGTCGGGTCGAAGAGCTGGGTCGACGTGAGCCACGACACGAACTGCCGGATGCTCTCGATGTTGAGGCAGACGATCAGCCCGAGAAAAAACCCGGCGATCGTGCCGACACAACCGATGCTCGCGCCCGTGATCAGAAAAATCCGCATGATGGCGCCCCTGGTTGCCCCCATCGTGCGCAGGATGGCTATATCCCTGCCCTTGTCCTTAACGAGCATGATCAGTCCGGAGATGATGTTCAACGCCGCCACCAGAACGATGAGCGTCAGGATGATGAACATCACGTTGCGTTCAACCTCCAGCGCCGAGAAGAATGTCGCATTGCGCTGTGTCCAGTCCGTGACCAGCGTCGGCCGCGCCGCGCCCTCCTCAAGCGCATTGCGCATCACACCGACATTGTCCGGATCAACCACATAGATCTCGATACCGGTCGCACGGTCACCCATGTTGAAGTAGGCCTGTGCCTCCTCAAGCGGCATGAACAGGAAGGTCGCGTCATATTCGCTCATGCCGATCTCGAAGATGGCCGAGACCGGATATGCCTTGACGCGCGGCGTCACCCCCATGGGGGTCACGCTGCCCCGTGGCGAGATGATCGTGATGTTGTCGCCGACCGTGAGGCCGAGCTGTTGCGCCATCCGGGTGCCGATGACGACCCCCTCTCCGGCATCGAAGCCGTCAATCGTGCCCGGGCTGATATTGTCCGCGACGAGCGGCATCCGGCGCAGATCGCTCTCGTAGACACCGCGAACCAGCGCGCCCAGATTGCCGGAAGGACCGGACACCAGGGCCTGGCCCTCGATGAAGGGAAATGCGGCGACAACGTCGGGAACGCCTTCCAGCCGCTCCGAAACCGCATCGTAGTCGTTCAGCGGCATGTCGATCGGCTGCACCAGCATGTGCCCGTTGATGCCGAGGATCTTGTCGAGAAGCTCGGAGCGGAACCCGTTCAT